>NZ_JBFAMX010000541.1:0-7009 GCF_040659615.1 Nonomuraea sp. NPDC049784 | reverse complement strand
CACGCGGGAGGCCGCCACGCTGGGCCGGGACGCCGAGGCGCTGTACGCGCTGACCGGCCGCCGGGCCGATCCCAAGGCGCCGCTGGCCAAGTGGCTGTGGCTGCGGGCCCACTCGCCGGACGTGCTGGAGTCGATGCGGTGGTGGGCGCACGTGCCCGACGCCGTCGCGTACGCGCTGACGGGCCGGCTGCGGACGCACGAGACGCTGGCCGCCCGCACCCTGGCCTATGACGTCGGGGGCGGGGCCTACGACCCGGACCTGCTGGGGCTGGCCGGGCTGCGTGTCGAGCAGCTGCCTCCCACGGCTGGGGCGGTGGAGCCGGTCGGACCGCTGACGGCCCAGGTGAGCGGGGTGGCGGCCGGCGTCCCCGTGGTGATCGCCGGGCACGACCACGCGGTGGGGTCGTGGGCGGCGGGGGTGCGGCGCCCTGGGGACGTGGCCGACTCCCTCGGCACGGCGGAGGCGGTGATGGTGCTGTCGGAGTCGCGGCCGGACCCGCGCACCGGGCTCGCCCTCGGCATCACGACCGACCCGTCACTGGACGGCGCCCGCACCGTGGTGGTGGGCGGGCTCTCCACGAGCGGCGCCATGGTCGACTGGATGCTCGGCCTGCTGGCGCCCGAGGGCGGCTCGCAGGAGGGGGCGCACGCCCGTACGCCCGATGCCCGGGGAAGGTATGACGCCTTGCCGAGGCTGCTGGGCGGGGTGCGGCTGCCGACGGGGATCGTCGTGGAGCCGTACCTGCGGGGACGGGTCGCCCCCGCGCCCGACCGCGACCGCCGCGTGACGATGTCGGGGCTCGGGCCCGAGCACACGCCCGGGGATCTGCTGGCGGCCGCCATCGAGGGCACCTGCCTGCATGCCCGCTGGATGCTCGACGAGCTCACCACCGTGACCGGCACCACCCCCGAGCGCCTCGTGGTCCTCGGCGGGCAGGTCAGGATCCCGCTGTGGATGCGCGTGAAGGCGGCGGTGTCACCCGTTCCCGTCGAGGTGGTGCGGGCCGGCGACGCGGTGTGCGCCGGTGCGGCGCTGATCGCCGGGCAGGCCGGCGGCTCACTCGACGACGTGCCCCCGCTCCCCCGCGAAGGCCAGCCGCACGACCTCGGCCTCGCCGCCGCCTACCTCCCCCTGTACGAGCGCTTCCTGGCCTCGGCCCGCGAGCCCAGATGACGGAAACCCCTGGAGCCGCCTCGACCAGATCGGAGCATTCATGACCAGTTCGCAGACCACCATCACGGCGCCGACACTCGACCTGCTGGCCCGCCCCTCCGGCGGGTTCGCCATGGTGGCGATGGACCAGCGCGAGAGCCTGAGGCAGATGTTCGCGGCGGCGACGGGCGAGCGCGTGGGCGATGAGACGCTGACCGGGTTCAAGCTGGCGGTGGCGCGCGAGGTCGGACCGCACCGCGCCCGCCCGTGGAGCACCCGATGAAGATCGCGATGCCGCACGTGCTGCGCAGGGTCGTGTCGTACGCCGCGTTCTTCAAGGAGTCGGGTGCCGGGGTGCGGCGGCGACACGGACCGCCACGACGCGCTGGTCGTCGACGGGTTCCGGGAGCCGGCGGGCATGATCCGGCCGCTTGGCCGTGCCCACGGTTCAAGCGACCCGCAGCACGATCCGGCCGCCGGCCGTGCCCGCCGTCTGGCGTTCCCAGGCGGCACCCGCCTCCTCCAGCGGCATGACCTCGTGAGCCACCGTCAGCCGCCCCAGCGCCGCCTGCTCCGCGATCAGGGCGATGGCCGCGGCGCGTTGCTCCCTCGCCAGCTCGTTGTTCGTGTACCCGAGCACTCGAAGCGACCGGCTGCGCAGCGTGGACGAGTCGAGCGGGCACGTCTCGGAGGCTGAGCCGCCGAGATTGACCAGCCTGCCCCCGGCACGGAGGGTGCGGGCCGCCGCGGCGGCCGGGGCGCCGAACAGCGGGTCGAGCACCAGGTCCACCGGGCCGTCGCACACGGCCGAGAACCGGGCGGCGAGGTCGTGCACGTCCTCGGTGTCGAGCGTGACCACCGCGTCCGCGCCCGCCAGCTCCGCACGTTCCCGGCCCTCGGGCGAGCGGGCGCCCGCGACGATCCTGCGCGCGCCCGCGAGGCGGGCGAGCTGGATGGCCGCCTGCCCCACCACGCCCCCGCCGCCGAGCACCACCACCTGCTCCCCCGCCGTGAGCTCGCCGCGCCAGGTCAGCGCCATGTGGGCGGCCACGGCCGACAGGCCGAGCGCGGCGAAGGCGAACGGGTCGGCGCCGGAGGGCAGCTCCACGAGGTCCTCCGCGCGCACCACGGCCAGCTCGGCCATGCTCCCGTCGCCCGGCGCCATCCCTGCCGAGGCCGGGAACCACACGGGCGTCCCGCCGACGGTGCCGACGCCCTGGACGCCGGGCACGTAGGGGACGGCGGGCGCCCCGAAATAGGAGGCGCCGCCCGCGCACAGCAGGTCCAGCGGAGTGATCGGGGCGGCGCGCACACGCACCAGGGCCTCTCCTGGGCCGGGCACGGGCGCGGGGACGTCCCCGGCCACCGGTGGCCGCCCGCACGTCTCGATCCGGACCGCCCGCATCAGGTCGCGATGTCCGGGTACGGCATCCGCACATACGCCAGCCGCCGCGCGTACTCCGTCTGGAAGCCCAGCGGCGGGTGGTCGCGCTCGAACATCGCGATGAACAGCGTCAGCGTCAGGAACGGGTGCGCCCCCAGCTCGAACAGCTTCGGATAGTCGTGCGCCGCCAGCGCCTCCCGCTCGGTGTCGTCGAAGCGCAGCCACGTGGACGACTCGCCGGCGTGGCAGCCGAGGATGCGGTTGGCGTACTCGGACTCCCACCATTCGACGGTGGCCTGCGGTTCCTCGCGGTACCGCTCGACCAGCTCGGGATCGCGGTCGACGGTGAAGAGGAACTTGTTCAGCAGATACTTGCTCATGCGCCCTCCTTCGTCGGGCACATGAGCAAAATGCTGCTGTGCTCATTGGTTCGCTCGCTCACGAAGTGCCTCCGCTCGGGTACCAGGTGAAGTACGCCTCCATGGTGTGGAACAGGTCGTACGTGTCCACGTAGTCGGCCTTCCGGCCCTCGCCCGCCACCCCCATCATCAGCATGAAGTCCATGAACCCGTGGGTGGCGTTGCCCGGCAGGTGCAGGCTGTCCAGGGTGACCTCCGACAGGCAGCCCTCGATGTCCCCCGCGGAGATCCACTCGACGGCCTTGCGGTCGAACTCCGGGTCGGGGCCGTGCGGCCCGAACTGGCGCGGTCCCCCGAGCTCCAGTGACAGGTGCCCGGTGCCGATAACCGCCACCCGACGGTCCGACGGCCAGGACTCCACGAGCTGCCGGATCGTCCGCCCCAGCTGCACGAACCGCTGGGGACGCGGCAGCGGCGGGGCGAAGATGTTGGTGTAGACGGGCACGATCGGCAGGTCGTTCTGCGGACGCAGGGTGATGATCGGGCAGGTGATGGAGTGGTCGATCCTCAGCTCGTTGGAGAAGGCCAGGTCGAAGCCCGCGTCCAGCCCTTCGCGCAGGATGTACGCCGACAGGTCCTCCTGCCCCTTGAGCAGCAGCCGCGGTAAGCCGAACTCGCGTTCCTCGTTGTAGAAGTTCGCGTCGTAGAAAGGCGCCTTGCCGACCAGGAACTGCGGCATGTTGTCCAGCCACAGCTGGTGGAAGTGGTCGGAGCCGACCATCACCAGCACGTCGGGCCGCGCCCTGGTGAGGGTCTCCCTGAACGCCTCCACCTTGCGCACCCATTCGTCGGCGAACGGCGGGCGGTCCTCGCCGGTGGAGGTGCTGGCCCGGTAGTAGAAGGGATGGTGGGTGGATGCGATGACCGCGACGAGTTCAGCCATGCGTACCTCCGTTGGCGGCATACGGCTCGGGCGGGATGGAACGGTTGTTGAGGTCCACCGAGAGGAAGATGTCGTTGGCCACGGGACGGCGCAGCTCCTCGGCGAGCTGCCCGATCAGCCCTGCCGTCCTGGCCAGCAGCGCGAAGCCGCGCAGCAGCTCCAGCGGCAGCCCCAGGTCGGCCAGCGCCGCGCCGCAGGCCCCGGCCCCGTTCAGTGGCAGCGTCCGGCCCAGGACCTGGGGGTGCACGCGGCCGACGGCGGCGAAGAGCGACAGGTGCGGCCCGAGGACGCCCTCCTCGGCGGCGATCCGGAACAGCCGCGCCGTACGCGGGTCGCCGTCCTTGTGCACGTGGTGGCCGAGGCCGGGGATGAGCTTGCCCGCCTCGCGCCGGGCCCGCACCGTCTCGAGCGCGAGGGCGTCCCACGCGGCGTCGTCGTCTGGCAGGGGGTCTCGGGTGCGCAGCACGTCGTTCAGGAAACGGCCGCAGTCCTCGGTGACGCCGAGGAAGCGGGAGCCGCCGCCGAGCAGCCCGGCGGCCAGCGCCCCCTGGACGGAGTCCGGAGCCGACAGGTACGTCAGCCGCGTCACGATGGCGGTGGGAGTGAACCCGTGGTCGGCCAGCGCGGCCAGCACGGCCTCGAACACCCGCACCTCTCCGCGCGAGGGCCGGCGCTGGGTCGCCAGCCAGAACGCCAGCTCCCCGAAGCCCACCTCGCCCATGACGTCCTCGGCCAGGTCGTGCCCGAGCAGGGTGATCGACTTCAGCGAGGACGCCCCGAGCGCGGTCGGGTACTCCCTCGGTTCACTCATGACCGCCCCCCATCCCCGTCCCCGGTGAGCCACTTGCGGAGCTCCGTACCATGCTCGTCGAGGTCCGGCGGCGGCAGCGCGTACCCGGCGGGCGTCTCCGAGAACCGGATCGGGTGCCGCGTCGTCGGCACCGCCCGCTCCCCCTCCCCCACCACGACGACGGGCTCGAGCCCGAACCGCTCGGCCACCGCGAACCCGCCGTCGATCGTGTTGATCGGCCCGCTCGGCACCCCCGCCTCCACCAGCAGGTCGAACCACTCGTCCGCCGGCCGCGTGACGAGCCGCTCCACGAGGATCGGCCGCAGCTCCTCGCGCCGCGCGGTTCGGTCGGCGTTGCGGGCGAAGCGCGGGTCGTCGGCCACCTCGGGGATGCCGAGCACCTCGCACAGCTTGCGAAACTGCCCGTCGTTGGCGGCCGCCACGATCAGCTCGTGGTCCGCCGTCGGCAGCGGCTCGTACGGGAACACGCTCGGATGCGCGTTCCCCATCCGGTACGGCACCACGCCCCCGGCCACGTACGCCGAGCTCTGGTTGACCAGCCCCGTCAGCGCCGATGACAGCAGGTTCACCTCGACGTGCTGCCCCCGCCCGGTCGCCTCCCGGTGACGCAGCGCGGCGAGTATGCCGATGACGGCGTGGTTGCCCGCCATCACGTCGAACACCGAGATCCCGGCCCGGTACGGCGGCCCGTCCGGATCGCCGGTCAGGCTCATCAGCCCGGACATGGCCTGCACCATCAGGTCGTATCCCGGCACCCGTGCCCCGGCCCCTGACCCGAACCCGCTGATGGAGGCGTACACGACGCCGGGGTTGCCGGCCTTGACCGCGGCGTAGTCGAGGCCGTACTTGGCCAGCCCGCCCGGGCGGAAGTTCTCCACCAGCACGTCCGCGCGCCGGGCCAGCTCCCTGGCCGCCTCCGCGTCGCCCGGGTCCCGTAGATCGAGCGCGATGGACCGCTTGCCCCGGTTGACGCCGAGATAGTACGTGGACACCTCCCCTCTGGCGGGCGGCGTCCACGACCGGGTGTCGTCCCCGCCCGGCGACTCGACCTTGACGACGTCGGCCCCCAGGTCCGCCAGCAGCATCGTGGCGTACGGCCCCGCCAGGACCCTGGAGAAGTCGGCCACCAGCACGCCCGACAGCGGGCCTTCAGCCACGATGAGCTCCCCTTCCTGCGTCCGTCCAACGGACGATTGTCCGCTACAGCGCGATCCCACCACCAGCAGGCCTGGCCGTCAACCGTCTTGACATCAGCGCCCGCGCTCATCACAGTGACGATGACCGTATAGCGGACAATCGTTCGCAAGGAGCGTGCCATGAACGAGTTCGAGGCCGGACGGCCCGTAGTGCTGCGTGGCGGCACCGTGCTGCCGATGGACGGCAGGCGGGTCTTACCCCGTACGGACGTCCTCGTCATCGGGGACAGGATCGCCGCCGTCGGCCCCGAACTGGAGGCGCCGGAGGACGCGGTCGCGATCGACGCGTCCGGCGGCGTGGTCATGCCCGGCATGATCGACACCCATCGGCACATGTGGCAGACCGCGATGCGCGGATACGGCGCCGACTGGACCCTCACCCAGTACTTCGTCTGGTTCTACCTGGAGCACGGCAAGCTGTTCAGGCCCGAGGACATCCACGCGGGCAACACGCTGGCCGCCATCGAGGCGCTCGACGCCGGGGTCACCACGGTCGTGGACTGGTCGCACGGCCTGCGGACCCCCGACCACGCCGACGCCGCCGCCGACGCGCTGGAGTCCGTGCCGGGCCGGTACGTGCTCGCGTACCGCAACATCCAGCAGCCGCCCGCCGAGTGGACGACCGCGCCCGAGTTCCGCGACTTCGTCCGCAGGCGTGTCACCGGCGACGACATGCTCGGCTTCCAGATCGCCTTCGACGTGCTGGGCGACCCGGCGTTCCCGGAGAAGCCCGCGTTCGAGGTGGCCCGGGAGCTGGGCGTCCCCGTCACCACGCACGCCGGCGTGTGGGGCGCCACCAGCGACGACGGCATCCGCCTGATGTACGAGCACGGCTTCATGACCCCCGAGACGATCTACGTGCACGCCGCCTCGCTCTCGGCCGACTCCTACCACCGCATCGCGGCCACCGGCGGCTCCGTCTCGGTCTCGACGGAGAGCGAGCAGAGCGCGGGCCAGGGCTACCCGCCCACCTGGGCGATCCGCGCCCACGGCATCCCGGTGTCGCTGTCGATGGACACCAGCGTGTGGTGGAGCGGTGACCTGTTCTCCGCCATGCGCGCCACGCTCGGCGCCGACCGCTCGCGCGAGCACCTGGAGGCGCACGCCAAGGGCGAGACCGTCACGCACTGCGGCCTGCGCGCCGACCAGGTCGTGGAGTGGGC
>NZ_JBFAMX010000540.1:0-7010 GCF_040659615.1 Nonomuraea sp. NPDC049784 | reverse complement strand
GGGCTGCCCGGTCTGCGAAGCGTCAACCCCCGCGCGCCGCTTAACCGCGGCGCGACGGGAGAATCTCCGGCCTTCAGGCCGGGGAGGAGTTCAAGCCCCCGATTTCGCGAAGCTCACCGCGGCGTCCCAGTCCTGATCCGCAGCGCAGGCCCTAGAGGGACCCGCCACGTGATGAGAGATCTGCTCACACCGTCGCGGAGCGGCCCGGGGCGAACTGCCGGATGCTCGCCTGGGTGACGCCGTCGACAAGGAGGTCGCCCAGGGCCTCGCCGACCGCCGGTGCGTACTTGAATCCTCCGCCGGAGAATCCGACGGCGACCGCGACGTGCGCGGCGCCCGGGAGCAGCCCGACGACGGGCCGGCCATCCTCCGTGTACGACTCCACGTGCACCGAGGTCTGCACAGGACGCGGGTTGAGCCGGGGCAACCCAGCGCGCGACGACATCGCGGCCCTCCGCCATGTGGTCGGCGGTGAGGTGGGGATCCGGTCGCGCCGGGTCGGCCACCTCCGGGTGCGGGCGGGTCTTCACGCCGATCTTGACCGTGGCGCCGTCCAGGCTGGGAAAGCCGTAGATGGAGGTGCTCGGCCCGGAGAACCAGCGGCGGCAGGTCTGGGTCCGCCATGCTGATGACCGCGAACCGGCGGCCCCGCGGTGGTGCGGGACGCCCCAGTGGTCGAAGGCATGCACCTCCAGCCCGCGCTCGGCCAGCTGCCAGGCGGCCATGCCCCCACCGCTCCGGCCCCGACGACCGCCGTGCTGACCCCGGCCGCCGACCTCCTGGCCGCGCTCATCCGATCCCCGGCTTCTCGACACCGCTCGGTGACTGCCTGACGGAAACGCATTGCGCCCCCGGCCCGCCGTGCCGGGGGCGTCATCGTGTGTGGGCGGGCGGTCAGGCCGCGTACCTTTGACCGGCGCGGTGTGAGGTGCTCATGAGGTGCTCTCCGATCTCGTGAATGCCATGGCAGAGCCGTAGATCATGCCGCTGTTGCAGTGACAGTCGGGTATTCAGGCTGGAATGTGCGAAGGGTAAGGTGAGGCTTGTGACGACGTTTCGGATCAGCGAGGCCGCCGCGTTGCTCGGGGTCAGCTCCGACACCGTCCGCCGGTGGGTGGATGCGGGCCGGCTGGTGGCCGAGCGGGACGAGCACGGCCATCGGCGGGTGAACGGCGCCGACCTGGCCGCCTTCGCCCGCTCCCAGATCGAGACGGTCGACGATGGTGGCCGCTCCTCGGCGCGTAACCGCTTTCGCGGGATCGTGACCGAGGTGATCAGGGACGCGGTGATGGCGCAGGTGGAGATCGCCGCCGGGCCGTTTCGGGTGGTGTCGCTGATGAGCCGCCAGGCCGCCGACGAGCTCGGTCTGGAGGTGGGGGTGGTGGCGGTCGCCGTGATCAAGTCCACCAACGTCGTCGTCGAGATTCCCGGCCACGAGCGCGTGGCCAGTAGCTTGTGAGGAGCCCCCCTTGGTGTTCAGGCGTCTTTCCCGATGGGCGATCGCCCTGCCCGTCGCGCTCGCGATCGCCGGGCTGTCCGGTTGCGGCTCCGGCGAACCGGCCACATCCGCGACCTCTGCCTCGGCGTCCGCCGCCGGTGGGGCCAAGGAGGTGACGGTGTTCGCGGCGGCGTCGCTGACCGGCACGTTCACCGAGCTCGGCAAGACCTTCGAAGCCGCCCATCCGGGTACGACGGTGAAGTTCAACTTCGGCTCCAGCGCCACGCTGGCCCAGCAGATCACCCAGGGGGCACCGGCCGACGTGTTCGCCGCGGCCAGCCCGGCCACCATGAAGACCGTCACGGACGCCTCGCTGGCCGGTGCGCCGACGACCTTCGTGCGCAACAAGCTGCAGATCGCCGTGCCGAAGGACAACCCGGCCAAGGTGGACGAGCTGAAGGACCTGGCCGATCCCAAGGTGAAGGTCGCGCTGTGCGCCGAGCAGGTTCCGTGTGGTGCGGCGGCGGTCAAGGCGCTGGACGCGGCCGGGCTGACGGTCAAGCCGGTCACGTTGGAGCAGGACGTCAAGGCCACCCTCACCAAGGTGGAGCTGGGCGAGGTGGACGCGGCGCTGGTCTACAAGACCGACGTGATCGCCTCGGCGGGCAAGGTGCAGGGCATCGCCTTCCCCGAGGCGGACAAGGCGATCAATGACTACCCGATCGCCACTCTCTCCAAGGCCCCTGCCGGCGATCTGGCCAAGCAGTTCGCCGACCTGGTGCTGTCGCAGCAGGGCAAGGACGTGCTGATCAAGGCCGGGTTCGAGGCGCCCTGAGCGGAATGGCCACTTCCGAGCGCGTTGACAGGGTGGACCCGCCGGGCGGGTCCACCGGGGACTCGTCCCGTCGGGTTTCCGGCCGGTTGCCGTGGATGCTGGTGCTGCCCGCCGTGGTCGGCCTGGTGTTCCTGGTGTTGCCCCTGGCCGGGCTGCTGATCCGCGCGCCCTGGTCCACGCTGATCCAGCGGCTGGCCGAGCCGCATGTGCTGGAGGCGTTGCGGCTGTCGTTGGTGTGCGCCACTGTCGCCACAGCCGTGTGCCTGCTACTCGGCGTGCCGCTGGCCTGGCTGCTGGCCAGGGTCTCGTTTCCCGGGCGCCGGGTGGTCCGGGCTCTGGTCACCGTGCCGCTGGTGCTGCCGCCGGTGGTGGGCGGCGTGGCGTTGCTGCTGGTGCTGGGGCGGCGCGGGCTGGTCGGGCAGTGGCTGGAGGCCACGTTCGGGATCACGCTGCCCTTCACCACGGCCGGCGTCGTCATCGCGGAGGCGTTCGTGGCGATGCCGTTCCTGGTGATCAGCGTGGAGGGGGCGTTGCGCGGCGCCGACCAGCGCTTCGAGGAGGCCGCCGCCACGCTGGGCGCCTCGCGCTGGACGGTCTTCCGCCGGGTCACGCTGCCGCTGATCATGCCGGGTGTGGTGGCCGGGGCGGTGCTGTGCTGGGCGCGGGCGCTGGGCGAGTTCGGGGCCACGATCACGTTCGCCGGGAACTTCCCCGGCACGACCCGTACGATGCCGCTGGCCGTCTACCTGGCGCTGGAGACCGAGCCGGAGGCGGCCATCGTACTCAGCCTGGTCCTGCTGGCCGTCTCGGTGATCATCCTGGCCAGCCTGCGTGATCGGTGGGTGAACTCGCCATGACGCTGCACGCCCGCCTGGCCGTCACCCGGCCCGCCTTCACCCTCGACATCGCCCTGGAGGTCGCCCCGGGCGAGGTGGTGGCCCTGCTCGGCCCCAACGGCGCGGGCAAGACCACGGCCCTGCGAGCCCTGGCCGGGCTCACCGCCCTGACGGAGGGCGAGATCAGCCTGGACGGCCGGTCGTTGCACACCCTGCCCGCGGAGAGCCGCCCGATCGGCATGGTCTTCCAGGAATACCTGCTCTTCCCTCACCTGTCCGCCCTCGACAACGTGGCCTTCGGGCCGCGCTGTCAGGGCGTGTCCAAGGCCGAGGCCCGCCGTGTCGCCGCCGCCCTGCTGGAGCGTGTCGGCCTCGCGGACCGCGCCGGCGCCAAGCCCCGGCAGCTGTCCGGCGGCCAGGCCCAGCGCGTCGCGCTCGCCCGCGCCCTGGCCGTACGGCCCCGCCTGCTGCTGCTCGACGAGCCGCTGGCCGCGCTGGACGCGCACACCCGGCTGGAAGTGCGCTCCCAGCTGCGCCGCCACCTGTCCGACTTCGACGGCGCCACCGTGCTGGTCACCCATGACCCGCTGGACGCCATGGTGCTGGCCGACCGGCTGATCGTCATCGAGCACGGCGCCATCGTCCAGGAGGGCACCCCGGCCGAGGTGGCCCGCCATCCGCGCACCGACTACGTCGCCCGCCTCGTTGGCCTCAACCTGTATCGCGGCCGGGCCGACGGGGCGCGGGTCAAGATCGGCGAACTCCTGTTCAGCACCTCCGAACACCTGGAAGGGCCCGCGTTCGTCGCCTTTCCGCCCGCCGCCGTCGCCCTTTACCGCTCTCGCCCCGACGGCAGCCCACGCAACCTGTGGCAGGCCCGCATCGAGGGCATCGAACGGCACGGCGACAACGTACGCGTCCACCTCGACGGCCCCATCTCCGCCTTCGCCGACATCACCCCCGCAGCCCTCGCCGACCTCGACCTGACCCCCGGCCAGACGATCTGGGCGTCGGTCAAGGCGACCGAGACCCACGCGTACCCGGCATGACCTCCCGAGCGGCGAGGCACAACGCCATCTGCCTCGGCGGGCCGTGCCATGGCCTGCTCACCCACATCGACCAGGACATCGGCATCCTGGCCATTCCCGTCCCGCGTCGGTCACCCGAGGAGCCCGAGCTGAGTGCCGACTACCGCGTCACCCGCGAGCGGGTCTGCTACCACGGTCAGCACGAGCCGTACATCGCCCTGCACTGGGCCGGTGAACCCGGCACCTGCGGCTGCTCATCCCCATAGCCGGTCGTAGGCGCAGAACTTGATCTCCACGACCTGGCTGATGTGCCGGCCGCCGCAACGGTCCCCGGGCATCACCAGGTGCGGGCCCTGCTCATCGAGATCCAGGCAGTCCATGGTGACGGCAAGCAGTGCCGCGGTGTTGCCGAACTCGGGGTCGATCTCGCCCCACGAGAGCACCGCGCGGTGGCCGTCGCGTCCCAGCACTGAGATGAGGAAGCGCAGCCGGTCCTTGCGCTCGTCCTGATCGAACAGCGGCCCGGCGGCCTGGAGGACGTCGACGAGCAGCGGCCCGGTGAAGTGGTGGCGCCGCAGCCCGGAGGTGCGGCATTCGAAGCTCACCGTCGTCTCCCGCTGCGGCATCGACCGCAGCGTGGCCACGCTCAGCGTGGCCGGCGTGCGCACCTCCCCTGAGAGCGTCATCAGGCCATCCGTACGAAGATCGATCGACTTGGGCTGCACCGGCCCCTCCTCGCCATAGACCGCCTGATTTCCGCATGCCCACACTACGAGAGGGGCGCACTCATTTGCAGGCCCATGTCCCCTTACCTGTCGCAAATGCGATGGATAGAGGATTAAGAGCGTGGCGAATGAGGGTCATGCCCCCAGGAAACCTCGGGGCTCGGTGGCGGTCAGCTCGCCGGCCCCGCCCCTCGGCGCTCGGTACCAGGACAAAAATGGGTGGCCTCGCCGACCCGTCCTGCCCTACCTTGCAACTGGATCTTCTTCGCGACCCACCCACGAGAGGACTTCACCCCGCGTGACGCCGCCTGCTCTTTAGACCTGACACCTTCCCCGTGCATCGGTCGCCGACGTCGCCGTCGGCTCTTTTCCCCATGCCTTCCGTCAGGTCTTCAGAGAGATCATGTCTACGCGTCCTCATATCGTGCTGCCCTGGACCGTTCGGCGCACGCGCCTGCCCCTGATCGCGCTCCGCTGCGTCGACTGCCGTTCCGGCCTCGCCGGCACCGGCGACGGGAAGTTCCGCGTCAACGCCAACGGCAAACTCCTCGACGTCTGGCTCCTGGTCGCCTGCGTTTCCTGCGACCGCACCAGCAAAATCACCGTCCACGATCGCGTCCCGGTCCGGTACCTGGATCCGATCCTTCTGGAGGGCTACTCCGGCAACTCCTCTGCCCTCGTCGCCCGCGTCCTTCTCGACCCGCTGATCGCCCGGCGCAACCGGTTCGCTCTGGAGTGGGACTCCTGCTGGGAACTGCTCGCCCCGTCCCCTCCTGAAAGTCCTTGGCCCGTCCAGGTTTCGGTCGTCTTCGACGACCCCGTGCCCCTTCGCCCCGAACGGCTCATCGCCCAGGGGCTGGGCATCAGCCGCGGGGAGATCGCTCGCCGCGTCAAGATCGGCATTCCGCTGAACCGCAGAACTCACAGGGACTTCTCGTTCGTCCTGCTATGAGCCGCCGCCGTGGGCCGGAGCCCACGGCGGCCGAAGAGCCGGCCCAAACCGTCGCCCGGTGCGGGCCGATGCTCAGCTCAGGCGGGCTCGCAGGAGGCAGAATTCGTTGCCTTCCGGGTCGGCCAGGACGTGCCAGGGCTCCTCGCCGGTCTGGCCGATGTCGGCCGGGCGCGCCCCGAGCTTCAGGAGGCGTTCGAGCTCGGCGTCCTGATCGCGGTCGGTGGCGTTGACGTCGAAGTGCAGCCGCAGGTTGCCCGCCTTGGGCTCGGTAGTGGGGCTGAAGACCAGAGTCGGCTGCAATCCGCCGAACCCTTCCCGTGGTCCGATCTCCACCGCGCCGTCGTCCTCGGTGTCGAGCACGATGAAGTCCAGCACCTCGCACCAGAACGCCGCCAGCCGTTGCGGATCCCGGCAATCGATCACCAGCTCGGAAATACGACAAGCCATGATCGGCACCCTACAGGGCACCAACCGTACGCAGCCAATTCTTGAACGGCCCAGGACCGCGACGCAGTGGGCAACTGGTTCGACACGTTGATCCCCGGCGGCGTATGAAGGTCAGCGGGTCTCCACCGGCGGCGTGTCCCGCTTCCGCGACAGGCGGCCCGAAAGGGCGGGCAGCAGGCCGTGCGGCAGGAAGAGCACGACCAGGATGAGCACGAGCGCGTACACGGCGTACGACAGCACGCTGGGCGCGTACGACGGCATGCCCGGCAGCGCGGCCAGGCTGTTCAGCCCCTGCACGAGCAGCGTGATCGCGGTCGCCCCGACCACGGCGCCCCAGATCGTGCCCAGCCCTCCGACGACGGCCATCACGATGTACTGGATCGAGATGAGCACCGGGAAGGACCCCGGCGCCACGTACCCGGTGTAGAAGCAGTAGATCCCGCCCGCGAGCCCCGCGAACGCCGCCGACAGTGCGAACACCACCAGCTTGTACCGCCCGACGGGGATCCCCGAGGACGCGGCGGCGGTCTCGCTGGTGGCCAGCGCGCGCAGGGCGCGGCCCGGCCGGGAGTGGATGACGTTGCGCGTCACCAGCATCACCAGCGCCAGCCCCGCCCAGGTCATGTACGCGTACGCGGCCGCGGAGCCCGCCTCGAACGACCCGGCCGCGAACTGCGGGATCGGAGCCACCCGCGTTTCTTCGAAGTGATGGCCGTGCTCCCGAGCGCCCTGGCCAGCTGCTTGCGGGC
>NZ_JBFAMX010000539.1:0-7018 GCF_040659615.1 Nonomuraea sp. NPDC049784 | reverse complement strand
GTGGCCGACGCGGCCGTGGTCGGCGCGCCCGACCCGGAGTGGGGCGAGCGGGTCACCGCCGTGGTGGTCCCCGCCAACCCCGACACGCCCCCTACGCTTACTCAATTGCGGGCATACTGCCGCGATAGGCTTCCCCCTCACGCCGCCCCACGCGATCTTCGCCTGGTGCCCCAGCTCCCGTTGCTGCCGAACGGCAAGACCGATTTGGTACGGCTTCGGGCAGGAACCTGACGAGTTGCGGCTGCGTCAAATCGGGGAGAAGGAGGGAGCCTTCATGGACCAGACCCGCAAGATGTGGGCATCCGCGGCAGTCGTCGGCGCGATCGTCGCCGGAGGCGCCTCAATCGCGGCGGCCGCCTCGGCGGGCAAGCTCGACCAGGTCGCGAAGGAGACCAGAGCCGTGGTGGAGAAGGCGTCACCGTCGCCGACGACCAGCGATGACGGCATCGTGGTCTCGCACGAGGTCAATCCCGACCCTCGCACCGTCATCGACTACTGGACGGATCAGCGCCTGCAGGACGCCCAGCCGATGCCCATGCCCGAAGTCTCGGCCGGAGAGATCGAGGTTCGGGAATAAGACTCAGGGGAAGGGGGCGGTTCGTTCCTTTGGGCGATCCGCCCCTTTTTCGTCCCCCCGGGAACAAATGACGGCGATTGGCGTTATTGATACTGGTGCGCCGTGCGGACAGAAGCCGCCCCACCACAACCTGCCTGATCGCTTCGACTCCGTACGGAGGAGGTGTCCTCATGCCCAGAACCGCCGTAGCGACCCCACCTGCGACTCTCGACCAACTGATTGAACGAGGGCGAGCCCAGGGTCACCTTTCTCTGGCGGAGCTGCGTGACGCGTTCGCGGAGGCCGGTATCAGCCCCTCTGAAGGCCGCACGATCCTGCGCGAGCTCTCGGAGAGCGGCGTGAGCCTGGCCGCCGAGAACGAACCGTCTCTCAGCAAGACCGCCCCGAAGAAGACGCCCAGGAAGCCTGCGCGTGCAAAGACTACCGGCCGCAAGGCGGCCGAGGCAAAAACCGCCACGGAAGCCGCCGCCAAGGCTGTGACCCCGTCCGAGCAGAAGCCGGAGCACGAGGAGGACGTCCCTGAAGACCTCGCCCTGAGCTCCGAGGACGCCGAAATCGAGAACGAGCAGATCGACCTGGACGACACACAGTCGGCCATGGGCGACTCTGTGCACACCTACCTGAAGTCCATCGGCCGCCGCACCCTGCTCACAGCCGCGCAGGAGGTGGAACTGGCCCGGCGGATCGAGGCGGGCCTGTACGCCGAGTACAAGCTGGAGACGCAGCCCGACCTGTCCCCCTCCTACCGGGAGGACCTGCTTCTGGTCGTCGAGGACGGCAAGCAGGCCAAGGACCACATGCTGGAGGCCAACCTCCGGCTCGTGGTGTCGGTCGCCAAGAAGTACACCGACCGTGGCATGTCGCTCCTGGACGTCGTCCAGGAGGGCAACCTGGGGCTGATCAGGGCGGTGGAGAAGTTCGACTACACCAAGGGGTTCAAGTTCTCCACGTACGCCATGTGGTGGATCAGGCAGGCCATCCAGCGCGGCTTCGCCGACTCGGCCCGTACGATCCGGCTGCCCGTGCACGTCCTGGAGATGCTGTCCAAGCTGTCGCGCATCGAGCGTGACATGCACCAGCGCCTGGGGCGCGAACCCACGCCCGAGGAGCTGGCCGTCGAGCTCGACAAGACGCCGGACCAGATCGAGGAGCTGCTGCGGACGAGCCGTCAGCCGATCTCGCTCAACGCGACGATCGGTGAGGACGGGGAGACCACGATCGGCGACCTCATCGAGGACGTCGACTCGCCGGAGGCCTCGGAGATCGTCGACCGCCAGCTGCTGGGCGACCAGCTGCGTGGCGTCCTCGACAACCTCTCGCCTCGGGAGTCGAAGATCATGGCCCTGCGCTTCGGCCTGGTGGACGGCAAGCCGCACACGCTGGACGAGATCGGCAAGCACCTAGGCCTGACGCGGGAGCGGATCCGCCAGCTGGAGAAGGAGTCCCTCTCCAAGCTCCGCCACCCGAGCAACACCCGTCCGCTGCTCGACTGGGCCAGCTGACACTCCGGGAAGCCCCGGCACAACGAGGGAGGATGTGCCGGGGCTTCACCGTGTCCGGCCCCAGACGGCCTTCCGGCCTCGCGCGCGGTCGGGCCATGCCAACGGCTCTCGCCTTGCGGGCGCCGCGTCGGCGAGACGCCCGGCGAAGGGACTCGGCGCAAGGCGCCCCGCCACTCGCGCCCGCGCCCGACGCCACCAGACGCAACAGCGCAAGAGCCCTGGGAAACCGGCAGGGCTCTTGCGAAACCCCCGTGTCAGAGGGTCGCGGGCACCGAACGGGGCACGCGGGGGATCCCCCACAGCCGGTTGTCCTCGCGGAGCGTGCGCAGCCGATCGACCTCGGCCGTCCACATGGCCCCCGCGGGCGTCGCCTTGGCCTTGCGGCGCGCGATCCGGTTGTCGTACGACTTCACCCCGAACGTGGCCCGCTGCCCCGCCTCGGCGGCACGCAGCGCGTCCGTCAGCGTACGGTCGAACTCCCGCCCGGCGGCCAGCAGCTCGATCTCGTCGGCAGCGGCGGCCCGCAGGTCCCGCACCGTCTCCTCGGCCCGGCGAGCCTTCTCGAGCAACTCGGGGAAGCTCTTGGAGATCTCCTGGTCCGCGTGGTAGCGAACCTCAGCCTCCCGGCTCACCCGCGGACGGAAAAACGCCATCGAACCTGCCCCTTCACGCTGCCATTACTCGTTCAAGCGCCAAGGGTACGCCGTCGCGCGACACAGCGGGAAATCGGCCCGGCGCGGCGGCCTTTACGAAGTAAGATGATCTCCATGCCCGCCAAGAGACCGCCCGTCCCGCTCTCCCGCGAGCGCATCATCGAGGCTGCGCTCCACATCGCCGACAGCCAGGGCCTGCGCCGGCTCACCATGCGCCGCCTGGGCGACGCCCTGCAGGTGGAGGCCATGGCCATCTACCACCACCTGCCCAGGGGCAAGGAGGCGCTGATGGACGCCCTGGCCGAGCACGTGACCACGGTCCACGTCGAGCAGGGGCCCTCCTGGCAGGAGACGGCCAAGGCATGGTGCAGGGCGGAGAGGGAGCTCCTGCGCGAGCATCCGGGCGTACTCGCATTGGCCCTCACAAAGCCGCCCAAGGGCGCCACATCCCTCGCCATCAGGGAGCAGACGGAGCAACTGACCGACGGCGGCCTGCCCGGCGCGGCGGAGGCCGTACGCGCGCTGCGGGCCTTCGTGTTCGGGAGCGTGGCCGTCGAGGTGCAGCAGTCGGGCTGGGCCGATCCCGAGGTTGACGAGTGGGTCAGGCGTGACGAAAGAGCCGATGTGGATTTCGAGCGCGGACTCGACGCTCTGCTCAAGGGATTGCAAACGTAGTGCGCGTGTCACGCTTGGCCCGTTATTCTGCATAAGGCACGCTGTGTCGAAGGTCACACGACCGGGCAAATCTCCCGTAACGGGTCCGCAACGGGCTATGCCGAGAGTGTGAGGTCCGTCGCACACTTGCCAGTACAACTATCCGAGCCGGCTCCCGGACCCTCCAAACGGGAGCATCCCACGAGATATCGGAGGCACGCCGATGTGCCCGCACGACCCGGCCTGTCCGGATGCCGAGGCGCCTGACCGCGAGAAGGCACGCACTCTCGCCTGCCACCCCGAGCAGGGGTGGAGCCTGCTCTGCAACGGCGTCGTCCTGTTCGAGGACACCGGGGAGCTTCTTCCCAGCGGCGCCACCATCGAACCGCACCGACCCGTCGTCGGCGCCGCGTGAACTACGCGTAGTGGACGATCCACTCCGCCACGACCTCGCCCACCCGGGCGGGGTCCTTTTTCAGGTCATGTCCCTCTCCCGGCAGCACCACCAGGCGTGCGGCGTCCTCGGCGTCCGGCACGCCGAACGGATCCCGGTCCCCGTTGACCACCAGCACGTCCACCCCGGCGCCACGTAGCTCATCGGCCCTGGAGCGTTCCGGCTTCCCCGGCGGGTGCAGCGGAAAGGCCAGCGCCACCACCGCGGCCGCGCCGACCGCCCTGGCCGTACGGCAGGCCACCCGCGCCCCGTTGCTCCGCCCGCCCTGAACGACAGGCAGCCCGGACCATCGCGTACGCAGCTCCTTGAGCACGATCTCCCAGGCCTCGTCCTGCCTGACCGCCGAGCCCGGCGCCCGCGCCCCCGCCACCCTGAACGCCTGCGTCACCCTGGCCACCGTGGCCCCGGCCTTCAGCGCGGCGTCCCGTACGGCCAGCAGGTCGGGAGCGTCCACTCCCCCGGACGATCCGTGGGTGAGCACCAGCAGCAGCCGCGGGTCCGCGACCTCGTCCATTTGGACGAGCGCCGGCCCTCGCGGGGTCATGACCTCCATGCCAGCACCGTACCTGGGGAGGATCTCACGTTAGCTCTCAGGTCGGATGACGGCGTGCCGTACGCGGTGGATGATTGCTCATATGCCAGACACGCGCCCCATCCGGGATGAACTGCAGGCCACGCTGGACGCCCGCCGCGACCTGGGTCCCGAGTACGAAGCCGCGCTCGTCGAGTCGTTCGTGGAGCGCCTCGACGCCACGATCTCCGCCCGCGTGCGGGCCGAGCTGGACCATCACGGCGCCGCGCCGCGCAAGAAGAGCACTCCGGGCGCCGCCATGATCCCGATCGCGCTGGGCTCGATGGGCATCGGCATCCCGCTGACGGCCATCGCGGCGGGCTACGCGGGCCTGACGGGGCTGACGATCGCGTGGATCGCGATCGTGATCATCAACGTGGCCGCCGCCGGAGCCGTGATGCGCCGCAACTGACCCTCGCGGGTACTCGGCGGCGGCCACGGGAGCGCCCCCGCCCGTGCACGTGGCCATCAGGCGTCCGGCGGGCGCTGCGGACCGCGGTACGTCAGCGTCTGGCTGTAAACGATGCTGGTCGTCGTGCTTCCGAACTCGGCGAGCTCGCCGACCAGCCGTTCCAAATGGCGCATGGACGCCGCGGCGACCTTCAGCGTGTAGCAGTCGTCGCCTGTGGTCCGCAGGCACTCCAGGATCTCCATCCGCTCGGAGAGCAGCCGGTGCAGCGGCTCGTGCCGGTTGCCCGGGTATTTGAGGCGTACGACGGCGAGCACCGCGAACCCGGCCTTCTCCAGGTCTACGTCGGCGTGGTAGCCGGCGATGACGCCCATCGACTCCAGGCGTCTCACCCGTTCGGTCGTCGCCGAGGAGCTGAGGTTCACGCGCCGTCCCAGCTCGGTGAACGGGACGCGGCCGTCTCGTTGGAGCTCTACGAGGATCGTCCAGTCGGTCGCGTCGAGATTCTCGGCCATCCGCCAAACATACCGGCAGAATCCCGGATATCTTCCGCTTACGCCGGAAGGAATCTCTTAATCACGGGGTGGTCTCCTGGATAGCCTGAACCGGTGCGAATAGGTGTGAACGTTCCGAACTTCGGGCCCGGCACTGACCCCGGCGTCCTGCGTGGCTGGGCGCAGACGGTGGAGGGGCTGGGCTTCGATCTGCTGATGGTCTCCGACCATGTCGTGGTGACGCCCGATGTCGCCGAGCAGTATCCCGCGCCGTTCTATGAGCCGTTCACCACCCTCGCCTGGCTCGCCGGCATCACCGGCCGGGTCCGGCTCGGGACCACGGTGCTCATAGCGCCGTACCGGCACCCGCTCCTGACCGCTCGCATGGCCGCCAACCTCAACCAGCTCAGCGGCGGCCGGCTGGTCCTCGGTGTGGCCTCAGGCTGGGCCCGGCAGGAGTTCGCGGCGCTCGGCGTGCCGTTCGGCCGGCGCGGGAAGCTCACCGACGACACCCTCCTGGCGATACGGGCCGCCCGGGACGACACCGAGGACTACCGCGCCGGACCGATACCGCTCTGGATCGGCGGCAACAGCGACGCCGGCATCCGCCGGGCGGTTCGCCTCGGCGACGCGTGGCACCCGCTCCGCAACACTCTGCCGTGGCTGCGCGACGCGGTTGACCGGATGAAGGCCATCGCCGGTGACCGGCCGGTACCTGCCTTCGTCCCGCGCATCATCCTGCGGATCACCCGATCGCAGGTCACCGGTCCCGACCGCCTCGCCGGCGAGGGCACCATCGGCCAGGTCGTCGAGGACCTCGAACAGCTACGTCTGCTCGGCGCCGAGACGGTCGTGCTCGACCCGTTCGACGGCGACCCGGACGAGACCCTCCATCCCGAGGCGAAATGGCAGATGCTCGCAGCCGTCGCCGCTCATTGGGACCTTCACCCACGAATGGAGCAACTGTGACACAGGACGAGGAACGACTTCTGCGCCGTGCGATCGAGCTCGCGGCCGCGGCTCGGGCGGGCGGCAACCCGCCGTTCGGCTCGCTGCTGGCGGGTCCGGACGGCCGCGTGCTCGCCGAGGAGCGGAACACCACGCTCACCGACGCCGACATCAGCGCGCATCCCGAGCTGAAACTGGCCCGCTGGGCGGCCCGCGAGCTCGATCCCGCCACCGCGGCTGCCACGACCATGTACACGAGCTGCCAGCCCTGCACCATGTGCACGGGGGCGATCCAGCGGTCCGGGCTCGGCCGCGTCGTGTTCGCCCTCTCCGAGGAGCAGCTCACCGGCCTCAAACCGGGTGGCGGCTGGCCGCATGTGCCGCATGAGGGCCCGGGCCTGTATGAGGAGGCGCGCGTCCCGGTCGAGGGGTACTACCAGTGAGCCTGGCTCTCAGTCAGGTGTCGCGGTGGTAGCGGAGGCGGACCTCGGCGGCGAGGGTCTCGTCCTCGTGCTCCAGCCCGTACGACCACACCCGGCCCGCGTCGTCGTCGCGTCCCCGTAGCGGCAGGGTCCGGGCCAGGAGCTCGATGGCCAGGGCGCTGGTCTGCGGATCCGCACCGTACTCGACGCTCTCCGCGAACTCCGCGCAGGCCAGATCCAGATGCGCGATCCCGAGCTGGACCCGCAGCCCCGGCACCTCCTCGGGCGGAGCGACCTCGAGGGCGTCCATGAGCACGTCGGCCGCCGCCCCGGG
>NZ_JBFAMX010000538.1:0-7022 GCF_040659615.1 Nonomuraea sp. NPDC049784 | reverse complement strand
CGCGGGAGAGCGCGTGATCGATCCCGGGCTGGCGGCGGCGGCGCTCAGCGCGGGTCCCAACCCGTTGTCGGGGCGGGAGCGGGACGTGCTGGAGGCGGCGGCCGACGGCTCGACGATCGGCGACATCGCGCACAAGCTCCACCTGTCTGAGGGGACCGTGCGCAACTACCTGTCGTCGGCCATCCAGAAGACGCACGCCCGCAACCGCATCGAGGCGGTGCAGCGCGCCAAGTCGCAGGGGTGGCTCTGACACAGGCGGGGCCGGGGCCCGGGCTTCGGCCCTGCCCTTTCCTGGCTTGTGACAGTCCGCCCCCACGCCTCGGCGGCGATCGCTCGGTTCAGCCCCGACTTCTGCGAGACGTTGACGCCGGGTTGTTCGATGGAGCCCTTCGCGGAACGGACCATGCTGGTGATCTTCAGGTCTTCCACCACAACCATGCTGAACGTGTCGGCCAGTTCAGTGGTGGTCTGATGCTGCCAGTCCAAGGCACGGCGCTTGGCTGTCGCGCGGACCTTGGCGATCTGGGCGTACGTGCGGGCCAACCGACGGGAGATCGATCGGCCGGGGGTGCGAGTGCGGCGCTGGCGCGCGCTTTTCTTCTCCAAACGGCGCAGGTGCTCGCGTTCACCGTCGGCGCCAACACCGTCGGCGGCGTGCTCGACTCGGGCCTGATGATCGTCCCCTACCTGTACGACCAGGGATTCACCCACTTCAGGCTGGGCTACGCCTCCGCGATCGCGTGGGTGCTCTTCCTGATCATCTTCGTGCTGAGCCTCGTCAACCTGCGCGTGGGCCGCGCCATGAAGGAGCTGTGATGGCCGTCGCCCCGATGGACACGATCGCCCCGGTCCAGCAGTCCCCGCACAGGACGGAGACCGGCGGCAGCCGACGCTCCCGGATCAACGGGCATCTGCTGCGCCTGCCGTTCTACCTGCTGGCGCTGACGATGATCGCGCCGTTCTACTGGCTGATCATCACGGTGTTCAAGCCACCGAGGGAGCTGGCCAGGACGCCTCCGTCGTTCGTGCCGCAGTCCCCCACGTTCGCCAACTTCTACGACACGGAGTGGACCCCCAAGGGGATCAATCCCGGCCACCTGCAGGGCATCTTCCAGCGTTACCAGGTGGACTTCGGGTTCTGGCGGTTCATGTTCAACAGCATCTTCATCACCACCGCCATCACCGTCGGGTCGCTGCTGATCTGCTCGCTGGCCGCGTACGTGATCGCCAAGCACGACATCAAGGGGCGCCGGATCATCTTCCTGCTGATCATCGCCTCGATGATGGTGCCCTGGCAGACCACGCTGATCCCGAACTATGTGATCATGCGGAACCTGGGCTGGCTGGACAGCTACGCGGCCTACATCGTCCCGGCGCTGGCAAAGGCGTTCGTGCTGTTCTTCCTGGTGCAGTTCCTGCAGTCGATACCGAACGAGCTGATCCAGGCGGCCAGGGTGGACGGCGCCGGGGAGTGGCGGATCTGGTGGAAGATCGTGCTGCCGCTGCTGCGGCCGGCACTCGCCGCGATGTCGATCTTCATCGTGCTCGCGGAGTGGAACAACTTCCTCTGGCCGCTCATCATCGTGCAGAGCGACCAGATGGCGAACATCCCCGTCGCGCTGGCCAGGCTCAACTCCTACTTCACCGGGCCCGACCACCAAGGTGCGATCATGGCGGGCGGGCTGCTCGCGTCGGCCCCGACGATCGTCTTCTTCCTGATCTTCCAGAAGTACTTCACCCGCGGCATCGCGCTCAGCGGCCTCAAGGGCTGACCCGGTGCGCCTGGAGCAGCTCGAGGAGGTCCCTGTCCACCAGGAATCCGTCGAGCTGCTCGAAGCGCGCACCGGGCCGCCGGTGCCCGATCACCCCGAACGGCCCTTGGAACTCCCACAACGCGTATCCCCAGCCGAATGAGGCGAACACGCCGAGCACGTCGGACAGCCAGCGCAGCGCGACGTCGTTCAGCGTGTAGTCGTAGCAGCCGAACTCGCCCACGTGGACGGGCACGCCCTGGCCGGCCACCGCCCGCCACGGCGCGTAGAAGTCGCGCAGCCCGGCCCTGTCCCAGTGCCGCCCCTCGTAGTCGCAGGGATAGACGGGCTCGGGCAGGCCCTGTGAGCCCTGCCACCACTCGGCCCGGTAGTGGCTGACGCTCATCGGCCCGTAACCGCGGGTGCTGTGGATCACGCCGAGGTCGGCCAGCTCCGGCATGGCCACGTGGCCGCCGCCCAGCCCGTCGATCACGATCGGCCGATCCGGGTCGGCCTGCCTGATCTCGGCCACCACGCGGCGGATCACCGCCTCGTGCGCCGCCCTGGTGAACCCCCGCTCCCCCACGGATGGCGGCTCGTTGACGAGGTCGAAAGAGAGCTCGTCGGCAGGCACACCCCGGTAGCGGCGGGCGAAGCCGGTCCAGACGGCGCTGAAGCCGTCCTGCGCCTCCCGGTCGGCCCAGAGGTTGTGCTGCTCGCTCTCCCATCCGGTGATCACGTAGCCGGGGGCGCGGTGGAGGTTGAGCGAGAGATGCAGGCCGCGCTCGCGGCAGGCGGCGAGGTACGTGTCGAGCACCTCGAGCACCTGCTCGTCCGGGTGGGCGTAGTCGAGCCCGTCGGTCCAGAACCGGTAGTCGCACGGCATGCGGACGAAGTCGAAGCCCCACGAGGCGATCGCGTCCAGCACCCGCTCGTCCACCGGCGCCGGCTTGACGCCCGGGTTTTTCCAGAACATCCACTGCAGATTGAACCCGTAACGCCGCATGCTCAGGGCCTCCGCTCCGTGGTGCTTCCTCGCGCCACCACGTCATTGACACAGCGCAGCACCGGCGCGTGGACCAGGGCACGCTCGTCCAGGGCGGCCGCGGTGATCAGGAACTCGGCTCGCTCGCCGGGCAGCAGCGTGACGAGCTGGTCGTCGACCTGCGCGTCCGGGTCCAGCCGGTCGGGGAAGACGGCCAGGTCGCGCAGGAGCGTGCGGGCGGTGACCGTCAGCCGGAGCCCGTCCGGCGTGGGCTCGGTCGCCGTGTCGTAGCCCGGCTCGGGCAGGCGCAAGTCCCGGTCGGGCGCGAAGAACCACAGCGCCCGCCCCACCGGCGGCCCGCCGGCCCGCACCGCGGCATCGCCCGGCCCGGCCGGCAGGTCGCCGCCGGTCGCCACGGTGCCGTCGTGCTCGGTGATCCCGACCACGATCAGTTCGCCGGCGGGGTCGCCGGGCTGGGCGACGGGCCCGGACAGCGGCAGGGTGACGGCTGCCCGTGGCGGCACGTCCAGCGCGAGGGCCTGCGCCGCGAGCGTGGCGCCGTCGAAGTCGTGCCGTACGGCCCGCGCCGACGCCCGCCACGGCTGTCCGGTGTCGTTGACGGCGACCAGCGCCAGGCCGCCGTCGCGCGGCTGCACGGTCAGCAGCCGGTCGGCGTAGGCCCTGCGCAGCGCGTGGAACAGCGGCTTCTTCCTGTCGTCCCCGTCCACGGCCGACCACGAGGTGACCGGCCAGCAGTCGTTGAGCTGCCACACCACGCTGCCCGCGCAGTGGGGCCAGAGCGACCTGAAGTGCTCCACCCCGAGCTGGATGGCACGTGCCTGGTTGACCTGGGTGAGGTAGTGCCAGTCGTCGAAGGTCTCGGGGACGGGGAAGTACGGCTTGAGCCCGGCGGCCAGCTTGAGGTTGCCGTCGACGGCCTTCTGGTGGTGCAGCAGACCGCGGGAGTCGGGCAGCAGCGGCTCGTCGCTGATCGCCCTGCGGATCGTGGCGTAGGCGGCAGGGCCCTGGAAGCCGAACTCGGCGGCCATGCGGGGCCGGTACTCGCGGTAGACGGCGTAGTCGCGCTGGTTCCACACGTCCCAGATGTGCATGGTGCCGTGGCCCGGGTCGTTGGGCGGCAGGTCCATGGAGCCCGAGTAGGGGCTGCCCGGCCAGTACGGGCGGGTGGGGTCCAGCTCGGCCACGACGCGCGGCAGCAACTCCAGGTAGAAGTGCCCTCCCCAGCTGCGTCCCTGGAGCGAGTCCTGCCAGCCCCAGTCGAAGTAGCCCTCGATGTTCTCGTTGTTGCCGCACCACAGAGCCAGGCTCGGGTGCGCGCTCAGCCTGGCGACCTGCTCACGCGCCTCCGCCTCCACCTCGGCCCTGATCGGCTCCTCCTCGGGGTAGGCGGCGCAGGCGAACGGGAAGTCCTGCCAGACCAGCAGCCCGAGCCGGTCGCACAGGTCGTAGAAGTCCTCGCTCTCGTACAGGCCGCCGCCCCACACCCGGATCAGGTTGACGTTCGCCTCACACGCCTGGGCGAGCCTGGCGGCATAGCGGTCGCGGCCCACCCTGGTGGGGAAGCAGTCGTCGGGGATCCAGTTCACTCCCCTGACGAACACGTCGACGCCGTTGACGGCCAGCGTGAACGCGCCGCCCTCCGTGCGCAGGCTCACCTCGCGCAGCCCGATCTCCCGGCGCCACACGTCCTCGCCGGCCGTCACCTCGAGCTCGTAGAGCGCCTGCTCGCCGTACCCTCTCGGCCACCACAGCTCCGGGTCGGGCACCTCCAGCGTGATCACGGCCTCGCTCCGGCCCTCGGGGATCACAGCGCGCCCCGAAGCGCCCTTGATCGCCGCGGTCACCTCGGTGGCTCCCGCCTTCTCCACCTGGACGTGGACGTCCACCTTGGCCACCCCGTCGCCGAGGGTGACCAGCGGCCGCACTTCGGCGATCCTGGCCCCGCTCCACTCGTGCAGCCCGATCGGCTTCCAGATGCCCGCCGTGACCAGCGTCGGCCCCCAGTCCCAGCCGAAGTTGCAGGCCATCTTCCTGATGAACTGGTAGGGCTGGGTGTAGGCGCCCGGCCGGTCCCCGAGCTCCTCTTTCAGCCGCTCGGCGTACTCGAGCGCCGACCCGAACGTGACCGTCAGCCGGTTGCTTCCGATCCGCAGCGCGTGGCGGACGTCGAACCGGTAGGAGCGATGCATGTTCGCGGTCTCGCCCACGCGGACGCCGTTGAGCTCGACGGTGGCCACGGTGTCGAGCCCCTCGCACACCAGATCGGTGCGCTCGTGCTCGGTGCCGTCCCAGGTGAACTCCGTCTCGTAACGCCACTCGGTGCGGCCGATCCAGGCCAGCCGGGTCTCGTTGTCGTCGAGGTAGGGATCGGGGATCAGACCCGCGGCGAGCAGGTCGGTGTGCACGCAACCCGGGACGGTGGCCGGGGCCTCGACGTCGCCGCTCGCCGAGCGGACGGTCCAGGCTTCATGCAGGGGGCGGAACGGGGTCATCAACCCTCCGAGCTCGAGCGGCGGAGATTGACATCGCATCACTAAACCCGTTTAGTTGCAATGCCGATCACTGAGGTTTCTGCTCGGTCAAAGATGCGGGCGGGGCGGTGCTGCCCCTGGAGACCAGGCGCGGGTCGTCCTGTTGCGTGTCGGCCACCTGGCGGCCCTGGACCAGGTCGAGCAGGGATCGGGCGGCGTGGGCGCCGTAGGCGGCGATGTCCCTGCTGACCGCCGTCAGGTGCGGCCGGGCCAGCAGGCACAGTGCGGAGTCGTCCCAGGCCACGACGGACAGCTCGCCTGGCACCGAGATCCCCGCCTCGCGGGCGGCGGCGGTGCCCGCGACGGCCATCACGTCGTTGTCGTACACGATGGCGGTCGGCCGCTCGGGTCTGCGCAGGAGGTCGAGCGTGGCGCGCTCGCCGCTCTCACCGCTGTAGTCGGCGTACACGGTCATGCTCTCCACGCCGAGCCTGGCGGCCGTCTCCCGCATGGCGGCGGTCCTGACGCCGGTGTGCATGAGCTCCGCCGGGCCCGCGACCCTGGCGATCCTGCGATGCCCCAGCCCGGCCAGGTGCTCGACCACGGCGGCGAGCGCGCCGCCGTCGTCGATCCAGACGGCGGGCAGCCGCCCCGTGCTCTCGGGACCGCCGATGACCACGGCGGGCAGCCGCAGCTCCTCGAGCACGTCGATCCTGGCGTCCTCGGTCCGCAGGTCCACGACGAACACCCCGGCCACCCGGTGCTGCGCCCACCATTTCCGATAGATCGCGATCTCGGCCTCGTGGTCCTCGGTCATCTGCAGCAGCAGCCCGACGGACGCCGCCGACAGCGTGGCCTCGATGCCGGAGATCAGCTGCATGAAGAACGGCTCCAGCCCCAGCGTGCGCGCCGGGCGGTCCACGACCAGGCCCAGCACGTCGGGCCTGCCGTCGAACAGGGCCCGCGCCAGGCTGTTGGGCTGCCAGCCCAGCTCGGCGGCGATGGCCTGGATGCGGCGGCGGGTCTCGCTGGAGACGCCGGGACGGCCGTTCAGCGCGAACGACACCGCCCCTTTCGAGACGCCGGCCCTGCGTGCGATGTCGTCGATCGTGGGTCGCTTCATCGGCCGTCCCTGGGTTTACCGGTTCATGTTTGCCGCCAGCGTGACTCTACGACAAACGACACTGCCCGCCGCATCCCCATTGCGGGATGCGGCGGGCAGTTCAACGATCAGCACGACGGCCCGGTGCCGGGCCGGGCGCGTCAGCGTTCGAAGCGACGGCCCGAGTTGCGGCGGTAACCGCCGTTGCCGCTGCCGCGCTCGTCCGAGCGGCCGCCGACGGCGCGGTAGCCGTCACGCGGGGCGTCGGAGCGCGAGCCGCGCTCGCGGTCGGCAGAGACCGGGCGGCCACGGTCGGAGCTGTAACGCCCGCCGCGGTCGTCCGAGCGGTATCCACCGCGCTGGCCGCGGTCGTCCTGGCGGAACGGCCGGTCGTCGGAGCGGTTTCCGCCGCGCGGGCGCCGGTCGTCCCCGAAGGTACGCGGCTCCTGCGAACGCCCGAACGGCCGCTCACCGTCGGCATGCCGCCGGGGGCGCCGGTCGTCGCCGGAATTGAACGGCCGGTTGCCGTCCTCGTGGCGATGCGGGCGACGGTCCTCGCCGGGGCCGTACGCACGCTCTCCGTCCTCGTGCCGCCGAGGACGACGGTCGCCGTCGAAGTCGCGGCGCGGGCGGCGGCCGTTGCGGCGCTCGCCGTGACCGCCTTCGTTGCGGCGCGGGCGGAGCGGCTTGCG
>NZ_JBFAMX010000537.1:0-7031 GCF_040659615.1 Nonomuraea sp. NPDC049784 | reverse complement strand
CGCCTGCCCACCGCCGAGCAGCGGCTGGCGTGGCTGGCGCAGACGCTGCGCGAGCTGCCCGGCTCCGGCATCGTCTACACCCTCACCGTCGCCGCCGCCCACGAGATCGCCGGATACCTGCGCGAGCAGGGGTTCGAGGTGGCCGCCTACTCCGGGCAGACCGACCCGGCCGAGCGGCTGGCGGCTGAGGAGGCGCTGCTGAACAACAAGCTCAAGGCACTCGTGGCGACGAGCGCGCTGGGGATGGGGTTCGACAAGCCGGATCTGGGGTTCGTGGTGCACGTGGGGGCGCCGCAGTCGCCCGTCGCCTACTACCAGCAGGTCGGCCGGGCGGGGCGCGGGGTCGAGCGGGCCGAGGTGATCCTGCTGCCGGGGACCGAGGACCGCGAGATCTGGGCGTATTTCGCCTCGCTGGCGTTCCCGCCGGAGCCCGTCGTGCAGACCACGCTCCGTACGCTCGGAGAAGGCGGCGTCATGTCCACACCGGCGCTCGAAACGGCCGTCGACCTGAGCCGGAGCCGGTTGGAGATGATGCTCAAGGTGCTCGACGTGGACGGCGCGGTCCGGCGGGTCAAGGGCGGCTGGGAGGCCACCGGTGAGCCGTGGGCCTACGACGCCGAGCGTTACGCCCGCATCGCCGCCGAACGTAGGGCCGAGCAGGAGGCCATGCTGGGCTACCTGACGACGTCCGAGTGCAGGGAGGAGTTCCTGCGCAGGCACCTCGACGACGAGGCCGCCAGGCCGTGCGGGCGCTGCGACAACTGCACCGGGCGGCACCGCTCGCCGGAGATCGGCGCGCAGGCCGTCGAGAGCGCCCGCCAGCGGCTGAGCAGGCCGGGCGTCGAGATCGAGGCACGCAAGCAGTGGCCGACCGGGCTGTCCGACCTGTCCGGGCGGATCAAGCCCGAGTTGGGCGCCGAGCCCGGCCGGGCGCTCGGCAGGCTCACCGACATCGGGTGGGGGAACCGGCTGCGGGAGCTGCTCAACGGGGACGACGGGTCCATGCCCGACGACATGTTCAAGGCTGTGGTGCAGGTGCTGTCGGCCTGGGACTGGCGCGAGCGGCCCGTCGCCGTGGTGAACGTTCCGTCCGCGACGCGGCCCACGCTCGTGCGCGCGTTCGCCGAGCGGCTGGCGTCGGTGGGGCGGCTGACCTACCTGGGGGAGCTGGGATATCGGTCGGGATCGCCAGGACAGCAGTTCAACAGCGCCAAGCGGGTGCAGGCGGTCAGGGGCACGCTCGCCATGCCCAGGGAGCTGAGTGCCTCGATCGCCGGGTGCGGCGGACCGGTGCTGCTCGTGGACGATCGCGTCGACACCGGGTGGACGATGACGCTGGCGGCGGCCCTCATCCGGCACGCGGGCGCCCCGGCGGTGCTCCCGCTCGCCCTGGCCACCACTACCTGACGCCCATGGTCAGCAGGTCGTAGTCGGCGAAGACCGGGCTGACGTGGACGTTCGTGGCGTTCATGCCGCGCAGCAGCAGGGGGCTCGACCAGGTCAGCGGCACGAGCACCGCCTCTTCGGCGAGCTTCTGCTCGACCTGGTTCCACAGGGCGTCCCGCTTGGCGGGGTCGAGCTCGGCTCTGGCCTTGTCCATGAGGTCGTCGATGGCCCTGACGCGGACGCTCACGTTGAACGAGTACGACTTGGCGTTGATCTTCCTGCTGTCCGCGATCAGCGCCAGGAACGCGTCGGGGTCCGGCCAGTCGGCTCCCCAGGGCTTGGCGATCAGGCCTACCTTGTTCTGCTTGAGGTATTCGGGGCTGCCGCCGTATTTCTTGAAGAAGTCCACGGTGGGGACGGACTTCAGGGTGAGCTTGATGCCCACCTGGGCGAGGCTGCGCTGGACCACCTGGGCCGCCTTCTGTTCGTAGGCCATGTCCCGGTAGATGTAGGTGGTGGCGAACCCGGACGGATGCCCGCACGCGGCCAGCGACTCCTTGGCGGCCTGCGGGTCGCCGTCCGCCTTGAGGTTCTGATCGCGCCAGCGATGGCCAGGGATCGTGGGCGGCAGGAGCGATGTCGGGGCCTGTGCCTGCGCGGTCCCGTAGGCGAGGGCGAAGTCCTTGAGCCTGAGCGCGCGGACCACCGCACGGCGGCACTCGACGTTGTCGAACGGCGCCACCTCCGGATTGATCGCCAGCATGCGCACGGACGTCGTCAGGGGTGTGTCGGCCCGTTTCTTGAGCGCCGGATCGCTGAGCACCCCTGGCATGCGTTCGTCCGGGACGAGGGGGCCGAGGGTGGCGTCGCCGTTCTGCAGCCGCTGGTCGGCGTTGGTGAGGTCGTATTCGATCTCGTACCGGTCGGGCAGCGCTCTGCGATTGGGGTCGGTCGCGGCGTCCCACTGGCTGTTGCGGACGAGGGCGATCTTGGACAGGTCGCTGGAGGCTTGCTCGATCTTGTAGGGGCCCGAGGCGACGATGTTCGCCCGTGTGCCGTCGCGCGCGGGCATGGGGATGGTCACGGGGAGCTGTACGACCTGGTCGAACATGGAGTACGGCTTCTTGAGGTGGAAGACGATCGTCCGGTCGTCGGGGGTCTGGATGGCCGAGTCGGTGTTCACGTTCGGCGACTTGCTCGCGCCCTGGTAACCGGTGGGGAGGTCGAGCAGTTCGCGGAAGTAGTCGGAGGTCCCGAGGACGCTGGGGTCCAGACTGCGGAGGATCGCGTACTTGACGTCCTTTGAGAGGATCGCGGCGCCGTCCTGATATTTCACGCCTTGTCGGAGTTTGTAGGTCCAGGTCTTGGCGCCGTCGCTCGGGATGCCCAGCGATTCCGCCAGGTCCGGCACGATCTCCGTTCCGGCGGCTCCCGGCGCCGGCCTGAACATCGTCAGCGCGCGCCCGTAGAGCCGGACGAGATTGAGGGAGGGGCCCTGGTAGATCTTCCCCGGGTCGGTGGAGTCCATGGGCAACGACGAGACGATGCGCAGAGTCCCGCCTCGCTTCGTGGAGGGGTTCGCGACCGACGTGACCGCCGTCCCGAACTGGGCCTCCAGCGAGTGCGTGGGGGAGGGGCCCGGTAGGGTCCGGGTGTCCGCCTGCGCCACGAGCCACACCGCGACCCCGGTCACCAGGGCGGTGGCCGCCGCCCCTGCCGAGATCAACGCCGCCCGTCGCCGTCGCCGCTGGGGCTGGGTCGTGGGCCCATGCTGGGGAGGCGTCACGGGCCCGCCCACCGGATAGGGCATGGGCCTGTAAGCCTGAGGCGCGCCGCCCGGGAGTGCTCCGGCCTGAGGCGCCGGGGCCTGGATCGGCTCGCCATGGGGCCCGCCGCTTCCGGCCCGAGCCCCGCTGGCCGGTGGCGTTCCACCGTAAGGCGCGCCGCCGGCCCAGAGGCCCGGAGTGCTGTTTCCCTCGGGTGGGGTGTGCAGCCGCGGCCCCCCTGCCGCCTCCGCGGGATACGCCTGCGGGCCGCTTGACGGCTGTGCTGGCGGGGGTGGCGTCGTACCTGGTGAGCCTGGAGGCGGCGAGGTCATGCCCGGCGAGCCGGCCGTGCCGGCGCGGATCAGGTCCCGCACCAACTGCTCGGCAGTGGGCCGATGCCGGGGATCCTTGGCCAGGGAGGCCCACAGCAGCGGCGCTATTTCCCCCGGCACACCCGACAAATCGGGATCCATGTTGAGGATGCGATGCATCACCACGGGCAGCGGCCCGAACCCGAACGCCACCCGCCCCGTCGCCGCGAACACCATCGTCCCCGCCCAGGCGAACACGTCGCTCGCCGGAGAGGCCTCCCCGAGGAACTGCTCGGGCGCCATGAACGCGGGCGTCCCCACGATCCCGGTCGTCAGGCTCTGGCTGATGTCGAGCGCCCGCGCGATCCCGAAGTCGATCACCCGGGGGCCGTCGGGACCCAGCAGGACGTTGCTCGGCTTGAAGTCCCGGTGCACCACCCCGGACCCGTGAATGGCCACCAGCGCAGTGGCGGTCGTGATCGCCAGGCGCATCAGCGCCGGCCCCTGCACCGGCCCTTCCCCGGTGACCTGGTGCTGCAGGGACGGCCCGTCGACGTACTCGCCGATGATGTAGGGCTGCTCGTCGTTGACGGCTCCGACTTCGAGCACGCGAGCCGTGCAGAACTCCGCCACCCGCCGCGCCGCCTCGGCCTCGCGGCGGAAGCGGCGTACGGCCTGCTCGTCGTCGGCGAACCTGGCGTGCAGCAGCTTGATCGCGACCCGCTCGCCGGAGGGGGAGATGCCGAGGTAGACGCTGCCCTGGCCGCCCTCGCCGAGGAAGCCTGTGACCTTGTACGAGCCGACCGATGAAGGATCGCCCGGCCGTAACGGACGCACACCCCGCATCCGGCTCCTTAAGTCGTACTAAATCCCGACCTGCTCACCATAGTGGCGAAGAGCCGTTCACAACGGGGAACCCGCTCCAGAGCACCATCGGGCCACCACGGGCGGCGGTCATCGCCCGAGCAGCTGATCCGCTGCTCGAGCGCGGAGACAACGGGGCCGGTCAGAACGGCGGGCGGGCGCCCAGGTGCATGATCGCCTTCGCCGCCAGCCGGCAGCCCGAGGCGAGCGCCTCCGCCGGTGGCTTGCCCGCCAGCCAGGCGGGCAGGAAGCCGGCGCTGAACGCGTCGCCGGCCCCCGTCCCGTCGACGATCTTGTCGACCGGCTCGGCGGCCACGTGGACAGGCTCGGGGCGGCCGTTGCCGTACCAGAGGGCGCCTTCGGCGTTCATCTTGATGACGACCTGCGGGAACCACGCGGTCAGCACCTTGGCGGCGGCCTCGGCGTCGTCGCGCCCGGTCAGCACCTTGGCCTGCTCGATGTTGGCGAACAGCAGCTTGGCCCCGTTGGTCCACTCCAGGAACGGCTCCGCCCCCGTGCGGTCCAGAGGCGCGGAGGAGGCGCAGTCGACCGAGATCGACATCCCCCCGCGTCTGGCCATGTCGAGCGCCGCGAGGCCCGCGTCACGCGAGCCCTCGTTGATCAGCGTGTAGCCCGACAGGTGGAGGTGTGTGCCTCCCGTGAACAGGTCGCGCGGCAGGTCCTCCGGCGACAGCGCCGCGTTGGCACCCGGGTCGGAGAGCATGGTGCGCTCGCCCTTGTGCGTGACGAGCACCACGCAGGTGCCGGTCGGGCGCTCGGGGTCCATGACGAGCCGGGCGTCGACGCCGTAGCCCATCAGCTCCATATCGCGGTTTCGCCCCGTGATGTCGGCGCCTCTGCGGCCGATGAAGGCCACCTCGGCACCCTCGACGGCCAGCCACGAGGCGATGTTCGCCCCAGAGCCGCCGCCGTGCATGGTCACGATCGCCGGGGTGTCGCTCGCCCTGGCTAGCGCATAACGGGCGCGCGCGACCGCGTCGGTCATGAGATCGCCCACCACGACGACCCGCGTCATGATGTCACCACCTTGCTGCCTTCAGAACGAGCCTGGCCACGGCAAAACTAACAGCTTCCGGGCTGCTCGTGGGGCGGACCCGGGACACCGGGCTGTAGTCGATGCACAAGCGTTGCCCAACAGCGGCTCTGGTCTTGGCATATGGGATGCGGGTTTACGCTCGTGATTGTGGAGGCACACTATCCGGCCCACTGGGAGGCCGATGTCGTCCTGGCCGACGGTGGCACGGCCCACGTCCGTCCCATCAGACCCGCCGACGCGGACCGCCTCCGCTCCTTTTACTCGCGTTTGTCAGACGAGTCGATCTATTTTCGATTCTTCGGGCCGAGGCCCCGGCTGTCCGACAGGGAAGTCGAGCGGTTCACGAACGTCGACTACGTTAACCGGGTCGCCCTTATCGCCACGATCGGCACCGAAATGGTCGCCGTCATCCGTTATGACCGCACCGGCCCGGGTGAGGCCGAGGTGGCCTTCCTCGTCGAGGACGCGCACCAGGGCAGGGGAGTGGCCTCCGTGCTCCTGGAGCACCTGGCGGCCACGGCCCGCGAGAACGGCATCGAACGCTTCGTCGCCGACGTCCTGCCCGCCAACATGCGCATGATGGGCCTGCTGCGCCAGGCCGGTTACACGGCCCAGAGCCAGTTCGAGGACGGCGTCGTACGCATGACGCTCGACCTCACCCCCACCGAGACCTCGACGGAGGTCACGCTCGCGCGCGAGCACCGGGCCGAGTCCAGGTCCATCGCCAGGCTGCTCACCCCCGGCTCGGTCGCCGTCATCGGCGCCTCCCGCGAGCCCGGCGGGGTCGGCCAGACCGTCCTGCGCAACCTGCTGGCCGCCGACTTCACCGGCCCCGTCTATCCGGTGCACCGGGAGGTGCGGGCCGTGGCGGGCGTGCGGGCGTATCCGAGCGTGGGGGCCATCGACGGCGACGTGGACCTGGCCGTGGTGGCCGTGCCCGCCTCCGGCGTGATCGACGTGGTCAAGGAGTGCGCGGAAAAGGGCGTGCACGGGCTGGTGGTGGTCTCGTCGGGGTTCGGGGAGACGGGTCCCGAGGGCAGGGCCCGGCAGGATGAGCTGGCCCGCATCGCACGTTCTTACGGGCTGCGCGTCGTGGGCCCCAACTGCCTCGGCATCGCCAACACCGACCTCTCCGTCAAGCTCAACGCCACCCTCGCCGCGACCCTGCCGTGCAGGGGCAAGGTGGGGTTCTTCAGCCAGTCGGGCGCGCTCGGCACCGCGCTGCTCCAGCGGGTGGCGCAGCGCGGCATGGGCATCTCGACGTTCGTCTCCGCCGGCAACAGGGCCGACGTCTCCGGTAATGACCTGCTGCAGTATTGGGAGGAAGACGACTCGACCGAGGTGATCCTGCTTTATCTCGAGTCGCTCGGCAATCCACGCAAGTTCACCCGGCTGGCCAGGCGCATCTCCCGGAGCAAGCCCGTCGTGGTGGTCAAGAGCGGCGGCACCCCCGCCGGGCACTCGGCGGAGGAGCTTGGGCTGCCGGACTCGGCGATCAGCTCGCTGTTCGAGCAGGCCGGGCTGATCAGGGTCGACGACCTCATCCAGCTCTTCGACGTCGGCCAGTTGCTGGCTTATCAGCCGCTGCCAGCCGGGCCCAGGGTCGCGCTCGTGACCAACTCCGACGCGCTCGGCCTGCTCGCCGCC
>NZ_JBFAMX010000536.1:0-7032 GCF_040659615.1 Nonomuraea sp. NPDC049784 | reverse complement strand
ATGACCCGCCGCCCCCCGTTATCTACCCGCCGTTTTGCACACTCTTCCCCCACCCGCCGCTCTTCCGATCTGCGCGCGCGGGTGGGCTCGGCGTGGTCTGGGCGGCCGGGGCCGCCCAGGGCTGGTTCGAGCTCGGCACCGAGGGCGCACTGGCGCCCGCTTTCGCGGCGGTGCGCGAACTGGGCCGGGTGGCCTGTCCCTTGCCCCTGCTGGACGCCTACCTCGCCACTCGGCTGTTCCAGCACGACGAGCGGGTGCTGGAGGAGATCACCAGCGGGCGGATGCGCGTCATCGCCGCTATTCCGGACGAGGACGGTCAGGCGCGGCACCTGGACGCCGCCGCCGAGGCGACCCACCTGCTCGCGATCCCGCGTGAAGGCGGTTCCGCGACGCTGAGCCCCCTGGCCGAAGTGCGAGCCACTCCTGGGCTGGCCGCCCCTGACTGGTCGGACGCCGCTCTGGGGGAGACGGAAGCGCACGTGGACGTCTCGGCCGAGGACGCCGACGAGGCGATCGTGCTGCTCCGCCTGCAGCTCGCGGTGCGTGCCCTGGCCGCCGCCGGCCGCGCGCACGAGCTGGCCGTCGAGCACGCCACGCAGCGCCGTCAGTTCGGCAAGGTCATCGGCTCCTTCGGCGCGGTCCAGCAGCGCGTCGCCGCCTGTCAGATCGACGTGAGCGCGGGCGGCCTGCTGACGGACGACGCCATCCGCGCCTTCGAACTGGGTGGCGGCGACCGCCTGCTCGCCGCCGAGATCGCCGCGGAGCACGCTCGCGCGGCGGCGCCTCGCGTCCAGCTCGGCGCCCACCACACGCTGGCCGCCATCGGCTACTTCGAGGAGCACGAGGCCCCGTGGCTGTTCCGCCGCGTACACGGTGATGTGACGCGGCTGCAGACCTTCGCGCGGGCGGCGGGCGACGTCGCGGACGTGCTGGTCGAGGGGGATGGCACGCTGTCCGCAGCGGATGCGGGGGAGTCGGCGGAAGCGTTCCGTGCCCAGGTCAGGCAGCTGTTCGCGGGACGTTTCAGCACGATCGGGGTGGCCGTCGACAAGGACCTGGTCAGCGAGATCGCCGAACGCGGCTGGCTCGGCATGGCCTGGCCGCCGGAGGCCGGAGGGCGCGGCGCGTCCCTCGCCGAGGAGGTCATTCTGAACGAGGAGGCCGCCTACCACCGCGCCCCCGTGAGCAAGGCGCTGGGCGCCGTGATGCTGCTAGGCAACTCCATACTCAAGCACGGCACCCAAGCGCAGAAGGACACCTTCCTCCCGCTCATCCGCCGTGGCGAGGTGGACTTCTGTCTCGGCTACAGCGAGCCCGAGGCGGGCTCTGACCTGGCTTCCCTTCGCACCAGCGCGGTACGCGACGGCGACGACTGGTTGATCAACGGGCAGAAGCTCTGGACCACCGGCGGCCACACCGCCAACTGGGTGTGGCTGGCCACGCGCACCGACCCCGACGCCCAGCCCCGGCACGCCGGGATCACCGTCTTCCTGATCCCGATGGACACGCCTGGCATCACCGTCCAGCAGCACCGCGCGCTGTCCGGCGAGATCTCCTGCACGGTCTTCTACGACGACGTACGCGTCCCCGACAGCATGCGCGTCGGCGAGGTCAACGGCGGTTGGAAGGTCATCACCGACGCCCTGGCCGGAGAGCGCATCACCATGGGCAACATCGCCGCCGCCCTGCACCGGCAGCTCGACGACCTGCTGGCCGTCGTCCGCGCCGATCCCGGGAGCGTCGGGCCACGAGGCTCGGCCCGCCGCGCCCGTCTGCGGGATCTCGCGGTCGGCGTGCAGGCCAACCGCGCCCTGGTCGCCTCGGCCATCAAGGCCGGTGGCGGCGGCGACTCACGCCTGCACGCGCCGATGGCCGCGGTCATGGGCGGCGAACTGGCCGAGGAGTTCGGCGAGGCGGTGCTCGACATCCTCGGCCCGCGGGCCGCCCTGTCGGCCGAGGTCCCCGGGGTGCCCGGGGAAGGCGCATTCGAGTACGGCCTGCGCCTGTCGGTGATGTACGTCGTAGGCGGCGGCACGAACGACATCCAGCGCGGCCTGATCGCCCGCGGCGTCGGCCTGCCACGCTGACCTCCTGCCTGTCCACCTGAAACCTGGCTTCGCGCCCCTGGACGCGCAAAATAGATCATGTAAGGTGAGCCCGGCATATCCCCCCAACGGCCTGGAGCTCGCCGTGCCGCACATGTCTCGTCGCCAGGTTCTCTCCCTGCTCCCCGCCGCCGGTCTGCTCGCCGCGGCCGCCCCCTCGCGTGCCGCGGCGGGGATCGATCACGCGCGGCTGCTCGCCAACACCGTGGCGATCTTCGCGGGGACCCCGGACGTCAACACCCGGCCCGAGGTCGCCGGCAAGCTCGCGGCCATCGTCGGGACCGCCAAGCAGCGGCTGGCCGCCATGGACAAGGCGGGCGACGGCGAGCTGTTCTCCGGCCTGAAGCTCGGCACCGACGACGCCAAGCTGCAGCTGGCCTTCCAGTACCTGTACGAGATCGCGCTCGCCACCCGCACGCCGGGCGGTGAGCTCGACAACGACGCCGCCGTCCAGCGGCGGGTGCTCGACGGTCTGCTGTGGTTGCACGAGCGCTACTACGGCGACCAGTCCAAGGGCTACTACGGCAACTGGTACAACTGGGAGATCGGCATCTCCACCCAGGTGAGCAGGACGCTGGTCCTGCTGGCCGACCGGGTGCGGGAGGAACGGCCCGACCTGACGGCGACGTACATCGCCTCGATGGACGCCTACCTGCGCAACGGAAAGAACGGCGACGTCGACCTCGACTCGCGCTTCCACACCGGGGCGAACCTGGCCGACATCACCGCCAACCGGATCCTGCAGGGCGCGCTCACCGCCGACGACGTCCGCGTCGGCAAGGCCATCTCCGACCAGGCCACCGTCTTCGCCACGGTCGACCCCTACAACCTTCAGCACGGGGTCACCGACGGTTACTACCGCGACGGCTCGTTCATCCAGCACCACTCGGTCGCCTACACCGGCTCCTACGGGCGCATCCTGCTGACCCGCGTCGTACAGACCCTCAAGACACTCGAGGGTGCGACGAGCGGCGGCGCCTCCGACCTGGCAGGCGTGGTGTACCGCTGGATCGCCGACGGCTTCGCCCCGCTGATCTTCGAGGGGTGGATGATGGAGATCGTCAAGGGGCGGGCTGTCTCGCGGACCACCACCGGCTACGCCGACGTCGGAGTGATCGTGGAGGCCATCGCGGACCTGGCCGACCACGTCGAGGGCGCCGACGCTCTCGCCCTGAAGAAGTACGTCAAGTTCCTGCCGGCAGCCGACACGGCCACCTTCGCCTCCCCGGTCAGCGTCGCCCGCTACGCGGCCATCCGCGCCGACTCCGCCATCCCGGCCGCCGACCTGAACCCGCCCGAGCGCTGCATGGCGTACAACGCGATGGACAGGACCGTCCACCGGCGCCCCGGCTACGCCTTCGCCCTGGCGCGCAGCTCCGACCGGATCAGCAAATACGAGTACATGAACGGCGAGAACCTCATGCCCTGGTTCCAGGGCGACGGCGCGTACTACCTCTACCTCGCGGGCGAGGATCAGCGCGAGGTCTTCGGCGTCGACTACTACACGGCCGTCTCGCCGTACCGGCTGGCCGGGGTCACCGCGCCGGTGGAGGAGCGGCGGACGGTGCCCGAGCTGTACGGCCGGTTCTGGTACGAGAACCCGGGCCATCCGCTGAACTTCACCTCCTCCTCGGAGTCCCAGAACACCTACGTGTACTTCCCCCGCGCAGGGAACGCCTTCTCCGGCGGCGCGACGCTCGGCGCGTACGGCGCGGTCGGCATGGTCCAGTCCGACGACGCCGCCTACACCGCCAAGCAGGCGGGCATCCTGCCCGACGACTTCGTCGTGTACCGGAACGCCGGCGCGACCAAGTCCTGGTTCATGCTCGACGACGAGATCGTGGTGCTGGCCGCGGACGTCTCCGGTCAGGGCGGCCGCGAGGCGGTGACCACCGTGGACAGCCGCATCGCCGCTCCCAGCGACGCGGTCGCGCTCACTGGCGAGGGCTGGGGCGGCCGGGCTTGGCAGGCGGGCGGCACCACGCCGCCACGCTGGCTGCGCTACGCCAACGGCACCCGCGGTACCGCGATCGGCTACGCCTTCTTCACCGAGCAGCCCGTCGCGGCCGGGTTGGAGACGGTGACGCGCAGCCGCAGAGTCGTGCGCGTGTCCAATCCCGACACCAGCGTGACCAAGAACGTCTTCACCGCCTCGATCACGCACCCCGCCACCGGCGACGTCCCCGCCCTCGCCTACGCCCTGGTCCCGAACGCGACCGAGACCCGCCTGCGCGGCTACGCGAACGGCCCGCTGGCCGTCCTGGCCAACAACCGGCACGTGCAGGCGATCAGGCACAAGACCCTCGGGATCGTCGCCGCCAACGTCTTCGCCGACGGCCCGCGCCACGTCGAGCACCTGCTCATCGACGGCCCCGCCTCGGTCATCGTCAAGTCCGGGAAGCGCACGGTCGTCGCACTGTCCGACCCCACGATGAAACGCGACCGCGTCTCGGTCGTCCTGCACGGCGCGCCTCTCCGCCTCGACTCGGCCGACGAGGGGGTGACGGTACGGCGCGTGCCGGGCGGCACCCTGGTCCAGGCGACGACCCGCCACGCCTACGGCCGCACCTTCACCGCCACCCTCCGCTGAACCGGCCCCGGCGCTCATGGCGACCAGTGGCACCGACACCGCTCGTCACGCTGTCACGCCGGACACAAACGATCTTCTCGGACACGCGCTAAGCGGATGGATTCCCCTTGTCGGCCACGATCCCGAGAGGGACGCCACGCAGGCTGAGCAGCAGGAGGAGGGCACAGCTTCCGGTGAGTGCGATGTCGGCGACGTTGCCGACGAACAGGCCGCCATAGTCGATGAAGTCGACGACGTGACCCTGGGCGAAGCCAGGAGCGCGAAAGAGACGGTCAAGCAGATGGGAGATGGCGCCGCCCAGCAACGTACCCAGCACGACGGTCCAGGCGGTCGAGCGCAGCCGACGTCCGACGTACAGGATGACGGCAACCGCGGCGGCCGTCGTCAGGGTGAACACCCACGTCGCCCCCTCGCCGATCGAGAACGCGGCACCGGAGTTCAACAACAGCCGCAATTGGATCAGCTGCGGGATCACCGTGATGCCCTCACCGCCCGAAAGCGCCGAAAGCGCCCAGAACTTGGAAATTTGGTCTGCGAGAAGGACTAATGCGGCCAACACGAGCATCCACCCGTATGGTCGCAATCCCAGTCTCGTCGCCTGCGAACGTCGTTCGTCCGACACCCTTACCCCGCAATCTGCGCCGATCTATCGAAACGGTGCCTTCCTGCGAGTGTCGGGCAATGTGGGCATGGGATGCCAGGTGGGGCGGAATCCTCTCGGTGAGTAGCAGGGTTTTGCCGGGGGTGCCCTCGTCGGCCGGGGGCTGAGCCGGCGCGAGCGAACGCAAGGTAACCATCACGTTACCGATCACTGAGTCCTGTTGTTTCTAGATCACAACGAATATTTGATGTGATCACCGGTCACTTACTGACCTCCTCCTCCAAGGGCGTTGAATGACAACAAACCTCCCCTCCTTCCCCGCCGTGGACGAAAACCCACTCGACACCTGCATCCGGCTCCGGGAGATCGCTCCCGTGGTCGAGGTGGAGTTCCCAGGGGGCGTGCCCGCCTACCTGGCGCTGACCCACAAGGCCGTACGGGAGATCCTCGCCGGGGACAACAAGACCTTCCTCAGGGATCCCCAACACTGGCCCGCCCTGTACGACGGATCGATTCCCGAAGACTGGCCGCTGCGCGCCATCATTCAGGGCGGTCACTTGTCCACCATGGACGGCGGCGACCACAGGCGCTTGCGCGGTCTGGTCGGCAAGGCGTTCACGCCGGCCCGGGTGCAGGCCCTGGAGCCGCGGATCCAGCAGATCATCGACGGCTTGCTGGATGACGTGGTGGCCGCCGGTGACGGCGTCGACCTGGTTCCGACCTTCACTGAGGCGCTGCCGATGTGGGTGATCTGCGAGTTGTTCGGCATACCCGCCGAGGACCGGCTCCGGCTGCGGAACTGGACCGCGACGCTGCTGGCGCACACCACTCCGCCGGATGTGGCGTTCGCGACGCAGAACGACCTTCAGGCCTTCCTGCACGACCTGGTGGAGCGCAAGCAGCGGGAACCGGGCGACGATCTCACCTCCGGCCTGGTCCAGGCTCGCGACGAGGGTGACAAGCTCACCACCGACGAACTGGTCGGCGTGCTGTGGCTCATGCTCGTCGCCGGTCACGAGACCACCGTCCACCTGCTCGGGTACGCCATCGTGGCGCTGGCTCAGAACCCCGGCCAGCTCGCGCTGGCCAAGGCCGAGGATCGGTGGGCTGACGTGGTCGAGGAGACTGTGCGCTACCGCCACTCGGTGATGATGACCAGTTTCCGTTTCACAGCGGAGGACGTGACCATCGCCGGGGTGCACATCCCCAAGGGCAACGCGGTGGGCGTGGTCTACCAGGCGAGTGGCGTCGATCCGGTGGAGTACGGCGAGAGGGCGAACCAGTTCGACATCACCCGCGAGCAGACCGGAAACCTCGGCTTCGGCCACGGCCCGCGGTACTGCATCGGGGCGCCGCTGGCCCGGCTGGAGAGCCGGCTGGCGCTCGCCGCGCTGTACCGGCGGCTGCCTGAGCTCAGCCTCGCGATCGACCCGGACGACATCCCGTACTCTCCGTCGTTCTTCACGATCGGCCCGCTGTCCTTGCCGGTCAACCTCGGTATAGCCAAGTCCTGACGCGCCATCGTCCGGCCCGGCAGCCCACGGCTGCCGGGCCAGACCGCTCGTCAGTCTTTCGTGGCGGCCGCGACCCCCTGTCGTATTGCGGGATTATCTTTCCGCCCGTAATCGCATCCGTCCCGCCATTCCGTACGGCTTCGCCAAGTAGCCCGCACGCGCCGTAGCCGGTGGCCGTCCGTCATGGCCGGTCGTGAAGGCTCACGGGCCGCTCGCCGTGAC
>NZ_JBFAMX010000535.1:0-7038 GCF_040659615.1 Nonomuraea sp. NPDC049784 | reverse complement strand
GCCAGCGACCGGCGCGTCCTGGAGGCGTTCGCCGCCGAAGCCGCCGTCGCGCTCCGGCAGGAACGCCTGCAGGAGGAGGCCGAGCAGGCCAAACCCCTGGCCGAAGCCGACAAGATGCGCACTGCCCTGCTCGCCGCCGTCAGCCACGACCTGCGCACCCCGCTGGCCGCCGCCAAGGCCTCCGTCGAGAGCCTGCGCAGCAAGGAGGTCGAGTGGTCGCCCGAGGATCGCGACGAACTGCTCGACACCGCACACCAGTCGCTGAACCGCCTCGACCGGCTGGTGGAGAACCTGCTCGACATGAGCCGCCTGCAAGCGGGAGTGCTCGGCCTGTCGCTCCAGCCCGTCGCCCTGGAGGAGGTGGTCCCCCGCGCCGTCGACGACCTCGGGAGCCTCCGCGACCACATCGAGGGCGACATCTCCGTCGAACTCCCCGAGATCGTCGCCGACCCCGCGCTGCTTGAACGCGTCCTGGTCAACCTGATGACCAACGCCGTCCGCTACAGCCCAGCCGACCAGAAGGTGCTCATCACCGCCAGCTGGCACGACGACCAGGTCGAGATCCGCGTCATCGACCGCGGCCCCGGAATCCCGCTCGAATACTACGACCGCGTCTTCCTGCCCTTCCAGCGGCTCGGCGACCGCGACAACGGCACCGGCGTGGGCCTCGGGCTCGCGCTCTCCCGCGGCCTGACCGAGGCCATGGGCGGCGCGCTCGTACCCGAAGAGACACCAGGGGGAGGTCTCACCATGACCGTCCAGATGCCCATCTCATCACAGGCGATGACAGCATGACCAAGATCCTCGTCGTCGACGACGAACCGCAGATCCTGCGCGCGCTGCGCATCAACCTGGTCGCCCGCCAGTACGAGGTCGCGGTCGCCGCGGACGGCTCCACCGCACTGCGCCAGGCCGCCGAGTGGCACCCCGACCTCGTCGTGCTCGACCTCGGGCTGCCCGACATCGACGGCGTCGACGTCATCCACGGCCTGCGCGGCTGGACCCGGATCCCCATCGTCGTGCTGTCCGGCCGGGCCGGCAACCAGGACAAGATCGACGCTCTGGACGCCGGAGCCGACGACTACGTGACGAAACCGTTCAGCATCGAGGAGTTTCTCGCCCGCGTCCGCGCCGTCTCCCGCCGCGCCGCCATTCACGAGTCCGAGCTCGCCAGCATCCAGATCGGCGACCACAAGGTCGACCTGGTCGGCAAGACGATCTCAGGCGGCGTGCGGCTCACTCCCACCGAGTGGCACATCCTGGAGATCCTGCTCCGAAACCCCGGCAAGCTCATCCCCCAGCGCTACCTGCTGACCGAGGTATGGGGCAGCAAACACGTCAAGGAGACCCACTACCTGCGCCAGTACATGGCCCAGCTCCGCCGCAAACTCGAACGCGACCCCGCCCGCCCCCTCCACCTGATCACCGAACCGGGCATGGGCTACCGCTTCACTCCCTGAACTCCTCATGGCAAGGGCGTGCACGCGATGTGTTCGCGTCAAGACACGTCATGAGCCCTATTCCCGCTCACGGCGGCGAGAGATATTCGAGGTATGAGCGGACGGACACTCGATCTGGTCATCCTCGGCACGTGGGCGGTCGTCTTCGTGATCGTGTCGCTCGTCGTGCCGGGGATCGCGAATCTCATCGTGGCCTGGGTGGGCGGCGTCGCCCTCCTCTGGTACAACGAGCTGGTGCGCCATGACCCGAAGGACGACTCGCTACATCCTCGCTGGCTCCACTGACACGTTCCCCACGCCAGGCCTCAACTCGGCCTGGCGACCCCTACAACGTGGTTGAAGTGGCAGAACGCGAACCGGTCCAAACTCTCGATGACAAATCCCGCCTCCTGGATGGCGGCCACAGTGTCACGGGTGGGACGGCAACCTCCGGCGGCTCGCGACCAGAGCGGAGACACCAGGCTCTCCGCCAGCGTCACCACCAGATTGGCGGAGCGCTGGTGCTCGTAGAACCGCAATTCACCACCGGGTACCAGGATTCGCCGGACCTCCTCCAGCGTTTCGTGCACCCGTGACGCGCAGCACAACACCAGCGAGCACACGACAGCCTCGCAGGACGCGTCCTCGACCGGCAAGTGCCGCAGACTCCCGTCGACGATCTGGACGGGAGTCGAGACGCGTGCGGCCACGTTCTTAGCCGCCGCCCGCAGGAAGGGATCCGGCTCCACCAGCACGATCTCGTCCACGCTCGACGGGTAACAGCTGAGTTTCACCCCGTCGCCGGCCCCGATCTCCAGGACCTGCCCGCTCAGCCCTGCGAGGAGCCGCCGACGCTGCGGAGTCGGCTCGGACCCGTTGCACACCGGCCGCGGATGGTGGAACTGCTCCATGCCCTGGCTGAAGTGCCGACCGGTATCCGGTGGTTCGACGAGGTCGCCGGTACGTGCTGCCATGTGTCCTCCTGAGTACCGCAACCCCACTATCGGGCAGCGCCGCTCCGGGCGGACAGCATTTCTACGCGATCCTGACGGCTTTGCCCGGAATTCATACGCGTCCTTGAGACCGGGTCGTCCATTGCAGCAACACCATCCTCTTCCCAATGGAGAAACCGCCCGCCAGACCAGAAGCGGATCTGTGCTGCTTGCCCGTGGCCCCCCGGGATTCGGCCACCTCGGGCTGCCCTGCCGAGGGTCGCGCGCTGCCGTGCTGCACCTGCCCGCGGCAGAACGGCGCACCAGGGCCGGAGAGTTGCTCGAACGCTTCGACCTCAAAGACGTGCGCCTTCGCGCTGGCCTGGCTGTCGGCCGCAGTCGGCCTGGTCACCAAGACCGTCGGCGGCGCGAACAGCGCGACCAAGAGCGGCGGTGCGCAGTCGAAGGCTACTTCCATTCGAAATGAAGCCGTCGCCGGTCTGAATTCCCTTGTCTTTTTACCGCAAACAGCGAGTAATACTCCAATCAGGGGATCAGCCGGATTGAGATCCGCACTCCTTCGCGGGTATAGCTTCTGACGTCGCTCATGTTCAAATAAGCAGAGCGGTCCCACCGACCGCCAGCAGGAGGGTGCGCCGCGAAATGACTCGTCACGTCACCGAGAACAGGCCCGTCGGTGTACGGCGGATGATGCTGTTCACGCTGGCGGTGGTCGTACCGGGGATCATCGCGATGTCGTCGGCACCTGCACATGCAATGGCGATCCAGGGGCCCCCGAACTGGGGAAACGGCAAGCACAACAAGAACTACGTGGCGGTGAAGAGCCCCACCATCATGCATGGCGCACAGCAGATATCGGTTTCCATCAGCAGCAGGACAAAAACGCAGGCCGCCTTCTGCAAGAGAAGGGCCTGGACCTGCAAGATCTCCCAGAGAATAGGTTACTGACCGATTACCCGCCTGACGCCGCCGGAGTCGGACCTGCCAACTCGGCGCTCGCCCGTATTAGTGCCTTCGCCTGATAATGGCTTGGTAATAACCTGGCCGTGGAGTGTCGAGTACAGATCAACACTCCGCCGGTCAGTATGCTGGCAAATGACTCCATACCCCTTATTAGCATAGGGCGACAAAAGAATGATTTGTCAGCATCACGGCAGAGCAGTCAGATCATATTTTCTGGCCTGCGCGTTCGCTTCGACGATATTCATGGGGTGCCTCACGCCACTTTCGGCGGATGCGACCACATCGAGCGTCCAGCCGAAGCACAAGGCGAAGAGCCTCGACATCGATTCAGATGCCGATGGCGGATCCGTGAACAGCAAGACGATCTCCGTGGAAAGTCCTACCAACAACCAGGGCAACCAGCACACTTCGACCAGCACTCCCGGCGGGACTACCAGCGTTCAGAACGCTCTCTGCAGGCGAACCCCGGTGTGCAGGATCACCCAGAAGGTCATCGTGGTCGCTCCCGGAAAGGCCAAGGAGACCGTTCAATCAGCGGAGAGCACCGCCACGCCGCAAGAGGCCGATCCCCCTGAGCCGGAAATCGCTGAAGCGCTCAATGCCGAAAACGCCATCGACCCTGAGCCGGAGCGAAACGAGAACCTCCCGATCAAGGAGGCCGTTCTCGACCTGGAGATGGCCCTGTTGTCGCGGATGATCGAGGACGTCCGTAGCGGGCGCCCGACCACTGACCTGGCCGACCCGTTCAGTTGGGGGCCGCTCATCGGTAGGCCGTGCTCATCGCTACCGCCGCCGTCACGATGCTCATGACGGTGCCGTACACAGGGCCGCCTTCAACGGAATGAGGTCCCAGGATGCGCGGGTCAGGCGGCAAGGGTGCCGATGTCGGCGGCGACCCGGGCGAGGGCCCGGATGCGGTCGTTCTCGGTCTCGGTACGCCACACCAGGGCATACGGCAGGGCGTCGATGTCCCGGACGGGCAGGTAGGCGATGTCGGGCCGGCTCCAATAGCGCTCATGTGGGTGGGGAAGAGGCTGACGGCCTCCCTGTACTGGTCAGGGTGAGGATCTCCTCGGCGTTCCGTACCACGGGGCCGCGTTCGATCCGGTGCCCCGAACGGGTGTGAGTCGGGTGTAGCCGTCCATCCAGTAGTCCGGCCGGGACAGGGCGTCGCAGCCCTGGCCGGCCAGGTACGGCTGGACATCCTGGTCAACAATGCCGCCATCATCCTTCGCCGGGGCACGACGATGACCCGGCGAAGGAGCAAGGTCCCGTCGAGGTGCTCAGCCGGTCCCTGGCCCAGACCGTCGGCGCGCGAGGCATCACCGTCAACGCCGTGGCGCCCGGCCCGACCGTCACCGACATGAACCCCTGGATGCTCGACAACCCCGAAGTCCAGCAGATGGTGGGCAGCGGCAACGCCATCCCCGGGCCGGCCAGCCCGCCGACATCGCCGACGTGGTCGCCTTCCTGGCCTCCGAGGCCGGTCGCTAGGTGACCGGGCAGGTCATCGACGCCTCGGGAGGGTGCTTCCTCGGCCTTCGGATATGAGCTGACAACGGCGCAACCGGCGGAGATCAGGTCTGATGCGGTGTCGTGTCAGCGGCCATGTCAGCACGGCAACGGCCCGGTATCAGAGCGGTCGGCGATGGTGGATGCCATGAACGGTTCAGCGATTGCGGGCCCAGGTCCTGTTGATCACGTGGTTGCGGAGTCGGCCGGAGGGCCTTGAAGCCGCTGATGGCCTGGCGGTTCCCGCCGTTCGCGCCTTTAGGTGGCAAGAGCCGACACCTCCCGCCGCCACGGGGAGCTTGCGTCAACGCTATTCAGCGTTACTATGTACCAGTAGTTAGCAACAATGAGTAGCTGAGGGGGGTGTTCCATGGGCAAGCAGGTGACGGAGATGCTCAAGGGCACGCTGGAGGGCATCGTCCTCGCAATCCTGTCCGGCCGGCCCGCGTACGGCTACGAGATCACGGCGTGGCTGCGGGATCAGGGCTTCTCCGACATCGCCGAGGGCACTATCTACGCGCTGCTCGTCAGGATCGAGCAGCGCGGCCTCGTCAACGTGGAGAAGGTCCCGTCCGAGAAGGGGCCGCCGCGCAAGGTGTACTCGCTCAATTCTCAGGGGCGGGAGTATCTCGAAGAGTTCTGGAGGACCTGGAGCTTCCTCGCCGAACGGCTCGAACAGCTCCGCAAAGGAGGAAATTAGACATGACCTCAGGATGGATCGAAAAGGTCACAGGGTCGCTCGAGGACAAGAAGCGCTACCGGCAGTACAAGGAGCGCATCCGACAGCTTCCCGCGACCTATCGCACAGCGGTCGAGGCGCTGGAGCGGTACCTGATGCAGTTCGGGTGGGGGGACGGCACCGGCTGGCTTTCGATGTACGAGGACCTCCTCTACCTGTTCGAGCAGAGCGCGGCGGACAAGACCCCGATCCGCGAGATCGTCGGGGAGGACCCCGTGGAGTTCATCGAGGATTTCGTTCGGAGCTACCCGGCGGGTCAGTGGAGACTCCGGGAGCGGCAACGGCTGATCAACGCCATCGAGCGCGCCGCTGGAGAAGAAGAGGGGGCCGTCTGATGACGACACAGCAAGCCCGGGCGATCCAGGTGCAGGGCCTGGAGAAGTCGTACAAGGAGTTGCAGGTGCTGCGCGGCGTGGACTTCACCGTGGCGCGGGGCAGCATTTTCGCGCTGCTCGGCTCGAACGGGGCGGGCAAGACCACGGTCGTGAAGATCCTTTCCACGCTGCTCAAGGCCGACGCCGGGACAGCCAGCGTCAACGGCTTGGACGTCGCCACGCAACCGGCGAAGGTGCGCGAGTCGATCAGCCTCACCGGGCAGTTCGCCGCCGTCGACGAAATCCTCAGCGGGCGGGAGAACCTCGTGCTGGTCGCCCGGTTGAGGCACCTCAAGAATCCGGGCAAGATCGCCGATGACCTGCTCGAGCGTTTCTCGCTGACCGACGCGGGCGCGCGGAAGGTGTCGACGTATTCGGGCGGCATGCGCCGCCGCCTCGACATCGCGATGAGCCTGATCGGCAACCCGCCGGTCATCTTCCTCGACGAGCCCACCACCGGGCTCGACCCCCAGGCACGCATCGAGGTGTGGCAGGCCGTCAAGGAACTGGCCGCCCAGGGCACGACGGTGCTGCTCACCACCCAGTACCTGGACGAGGCCGAACAACTCGCCGACCGGATCGCGATCCTCCACGAGGGCCGCATCATCGTCAACGGCACCCTGGACGAGCTCAAGCAACTGCTCCCGCCCGCCAAGGTCGAATACGTCGAAAAGCAGCCGACCCTCGAGGACGTCTTCCTCACCCTCGTCGGCGACAACGGCAAGGACGGCGACGCCGGCCATGACCACAACGCCGGCACACACGCGTAAGGAAACAACGATGAGCAAGCATTTCTTCGGCGACACCACCGTCCTGCTGGGACGGTCCCTGCGCCACATCACACGCAGCGCGGACACCATCATCACGACCGCGGTCATGCCCATCGCCATGATGCTGCTGTTCGTCTACGTCTTCGGCGGCGCGATCAAGACCGGGCCGGTCTCGTATGTGAACTACCTACTACCCGGCATCCTGCTCATCACGATCGCCTCAGGCATCGCCTACACCGCATACCGGCTGTTCATGGACATGAAGGGCGGCATCTTCGAGCGCTTCCA
>NZ_JBFAMX010000534.1:0-7050 GCF_040659615.1 Nonomuraea sp. NPDC049784 | reverse complement strand
GGCCAACCTGCCCGAGTTCGACAGCCGTCCCGGCCCGGTCCGCGACGCCCTCCAGCGCCAGCGCCAGGCCTGGCTGGACCTCCTCGCCGGCCAGGTCCGCCACGCGGTCGACACCGGCGAGATCACCTACCTGGACGCGGACCTGGTCGCCTTCCAGATCGACGCCGTGCTCACCGCCGCCAACACCGCCATGCGCCTCGGCGAACCGCACCCCGGCGACAAGGTCCGCCGCGTGATCCACGGATTTCTCACCTGATGTCCTTCCCGCTCCTTTGGTCACCCATGTGATCAGGGGCGGTCGGTGACCACGCGGCCCGGACGCTCGAGGCGCGGACCATCAGTTCGGGCTGGAAGAGGACCTGGCGGTGGCGGTGGCGCTCACCTTCGTCGATCTCTTCCAGCAGCAGCTCGGCGGCCATCCGGCCGAGTTCCCTGCGCGGCTGGCGGATCGACGACAGCGGCACCGCGGCCGCCTCCGCGAAGTCGATGTCGTCGTAGCCGATAAGCGCCACGTCGTCGGGAACGCGCAGGCCTGCGACGGTCAGCCCGTGCATGATGCCCAGGGCGAGCAGGTCGTTGGCGCAGAACAGCGCGGTCGGCCGCTGCTCGGGGGGCAGCGCGGCCAGGCTCCCGGCGGCGTGGCGGCCCGAGGCGAAGCTCAGCGACGGCACGTCGACGCGGACGAGCGAGGGCACCTCGCCAGCGTCCGGCGAGGGGCCGCCCGGCGCCGCGCGGCCGGCCACTCCCCCGGCCGCCTTCACGGTCTCCGACGCCCCCTTGTACCGCTCGGCGACCTGGCTGATGGTGTGCGGGCCGCCCACGAAGGCCAGCCGGCGATGCCCCTGTGAGAGCAGGTGCTCGGCGGCCAGCCCTCCTCCGAGGACGTCGTCCACGGCGGCCGAGCACCGGTTGCGCACGGTGGCCCGGTGGTCGAGCAGCACGACCGGCGTCCCCCGGTCGATGAGCTGCTCAAGCCGCTCGGTCTCCCCCTCGACGGGGGTGATGAGGATGCCCTGGACGCGCTGCTCCTCCAGGTGATCGAGGTAGCGGCGCTCGCGCGGCCCGTCCTGGTCGCTGTTGCAGAGGCTGATGATCATGCCGTTGGCGTCCGCGGTGGCCTCCACCCCCTTCACGACGTCGGTGAAGAACGGGTTGGTGACGTCGAGGACCACCAGCCCGATCGTCCGCGTACGGCCGGAGCGCAGCGCCCGCGCGGACTCGTTGCGGACGAATCCGAGCTGGTTCATGGCGTTGAGCACCCGCTCACGGGTCGCCGGCGCGACCGCGTCAGGACGGTTCAGCACGTTGCTGACCGTCCCCACCGACACGCTGGCCAGCTGGGCGACCTCCTTGATGCTCGCTATCGCCATGGCCCCCTCACAGCACGATCTTGACCGAAGGGTACTACAGAGTGGAGTCTGCCACTTGAAACGTAACAATCGTCCCAACTGTCACAACAGTCCCCTTCACCTGCATATTTACCCGTAACTCTTGACGCTACCTACGCCGAAATCCTAGCCTTTCCGTCAAAATCGATGGAACGTTTCATACACCTGCGAGCCGCCTCCTTCTCCCGGTCATAAAGGGGTGACAACGGCCGGTTTACGACAGCACAGCCCTCGAAATGATCAACCCGTGTTACAAAGGGGGCCGCGTTCCGAAGACGAGGTGTGCTGCGTGATTGACGACGTGCTCCGTGCGATGGCCGAGAAGATCTCGGCGGGGGCGCCCTCCGGGTGGCGGCGGGCGGAGCTGCGCGGGTTCGCGACCGGGCGCGGCGGGTCGGGGCATCGCGGCCTCGCGTTCGAGCCCGAGGGCACGGGTGGTGACGACATCGACGTGCACCCGGAGCTGACCGCCCTGCACGAGCTCGCCGGGGCGCCGAGCGGCCGGCTGCTCACCGTCGAGCTGGTCGTCGAGGCCAGGGGCCGGTACGAGGCGATGATCAGCGAGTCGCTGGAGCGCGATGACGGGGACGGCTTCCTGTACGTGCTCGATCCGGACTCCCTGCCGGCCGAGCCGGGGACGTTCCAGCAGGGCCCGGCGAACGCCACCCCCGCCGGAGATCCACGGGAGGCGGTCGCCCTGCTCGGGGCGTATTTGCGCGAACGCGACCGGATCCTGGGCAGGGACACGTACGCGCCGCCGCCCGCGCTTCACGGGGCCCGCCGCGCCCGGCTGGAGACCCGGCTGCCGGGCCCGCTCCCCGACGACCTGCGCGCCCTCTACTCGCACGTGGACGGCGACGGCGGCGAGGGCCTGCTGGACCGGCACCCATGGTTCGGCCTCGAACTGCTGGAGAACCAGAGCCGGCGGGAGAACCGGTGGTGGTCGGCGGGCCGCACCTGGCGCGACCACTTGGAGCGCCCGATCATCACCAGCGCGGGCCCGCCGCTGGCGGTGCGCCGGATGTCGGACCACCCGCGCTGGATCCCGTTCGCCACCAGCACCGACGGCGACTTCCTGGCCGTGGACCTGGCACCGGGACCGGGCGGGCGGCCCGGCCAGGTCATCCGCATGGGCCTGCACCACGACGGCGGCCCCGGCTACGTCGCCGATTCGGTGACCGGCCTGCTGCGGCGGCACGTCGACGCCCTGCGGGCGGGCGCCTACAAGATCGAGCGGGGCGGGCTCTGGATCAACCTCGGCGAGCCGGGCTGGGACGCGTACGGGGAGTCGCGCTCGCTGACGGCCTCAGGCTCCGGCGCGGCGTCCATGCGGGGCATGCATGACGGGATCGAGCGCCTGTCGGTGGTCAACGCACCCTGGGCCGATTTCGGGCCCGTACGAGGAGCGCCGGCGCTGTGGGAGGTGCGGGTGGAGAACTGCCCTGGAGCCGACCTGGCGCCGCTCCAGGACACGCCGGTGGAGCTGCTCGACCTGGCCATGGACACGATCGACCTGGCGCCGCTGGCCGGCCATGCCACGCTGCGGATGCTGGCGCTGAGCACCGCGCGGCCCGTGGACCTGGCGCCGCTGCTGTCGTGCCCGCAGCTGTACGGGCTGGATCTGTCCCGGGCGGCGGTCCGCGACATCGGCGTGCTCGCCGATCTGAAGGGCCTGCTCTACCTGCGGCTGCGCCGCGGGCAGTGGGAAGAGCTGTGGAAGCAGGCCGGTCACCCGGCGGGGCTGGCGGCGGCAGGCCTGGCCGCCGAGCCGCGCCGGGAGAAGGCCTGGTGGTGGTCCGTCGACAGGGCCTACCACGCCCGCGAGCCGTCGCCGCGGACGGCGGCGGGCTGGGCTATCGCCCTGGCCGGGGAGTCCGCCGACGTGCTGGTGCGCACGGGCCGGTACGCCCGGCGGCGCTGAGGTCAGCCCCTCGCCGAACCGGCCGGTACGCGCGGCGGCTCTGACCTCAGCCCCTGGTCGAGATCAGGTCGAGGGCGCGCTGGTGCTGCTCCGGCGAGGGCGCCCGGGTCCAGGTGACGCCGGGCTGGTTCTCGGCGAGCATGCGTGCCAGGACGGTGGACATGACGTCCGCTGGCTCGGCGTACGCCATGTGCGGGCGCATGTTCCGGTATCCCGCCAGCACCCGGCCGTAGTCGTACATGAGCGTGTTGGTGAAGCGGCTGCGCTCGGCGTCGGCGCGTTCGAGCCCTTCGACGAACTCGGGCTCCGGCTCCTCGATGACCGCCTTGTAGATGTCGAGGCGGTTGCGGATCTCGCCGGGCGAGGCATGGCTGTGCGCATCGTCGTACATCCTCGACACGTGCTGCGGCGTCTGCGTGAGCACGGTGAGCATGCCGTAGCCGCCGTCCTCGTCACCGTAGCCGCCGTCCACGCCTTGCGCGTGCGTGGCGGTCATCATCGCGCTCGTGAAGTCGTACTTGTCCAGTCCGTCGACCGGCTCCGCCATCCAGTCGTCGTCGAGGTGCAGCACTCCCCCGGTCTCGGACCGCGCGGCGCGGTCGAGGAGGTGGCGTACGGCGCCCGCCGGGTCCGCGATCGCCTGCGGCCCCAGCGCGGCGAACTGCTCGGCCAGCAGGAACAGCGAGACCATCATCGACGGGTGGTAGACACGCAGCGCCCCCGCCTCCCGGTGCGGGTACACCGTGCTCTCGTCGTCGTACGCCTCCAGCCCGGCCATGAAGGCCTGCTCCTGCTCGTCGGTGAGGATGAGCTCCCAGGCCCACTTGCGCTCCACATGGAACTTGTAGAAGTCCTCGCCCCTGAGCGGGTCCCGGAACTTCCACCACAGGGCGACGCCGACGACGAGGGCGGCGATGACGCCTAACGCTATCCACATACGAGATCGTCTCTCTTTCCGGTCCGGGGATCGGTCATAAAGAGCGGATCGTAGCGGTGAAGATCAACGCCTTTCCTGAGAACGCGAGAAAACGATCACATGTGGCCACCTGGCGACGTGAGGGGCGGGCTGTCGTCGCCGAGCACCGCTTCGATGGCCTCTTCCACGCTGGGATGGATGTTCAGGGCGTCCCAGACCTTGGTGATCCGCAGCACGCGAGCCGGCATGGTGTGCACGGCGGCCAGGTGCAGTCCCCGCGGGCGCGTGGCGGCGTCGAGGCGTAACAGGGCATGAAGGCCGCTGCTGTCCATGAAGGTCAATCCGCTCAGATCGAGCAGGACGGGCTGTCCGGGCCGGCGCATCCGCGTGGCGTACGACTCGAACTGGTCGGCGTTGCTGCAGTCGACTTCGCCGGCCACAGTGATCAGCACACCCTTGATCAACTGCCGGCAGTCCAGTTTCAGCGGGGTCATGGCGGAGCTCAGTGCGCCGGTAGCGCCTGCACAACGGTGACGGGCATGGCGTCCTCGCAGTAGGTAGGTCAGCCTGGGCTTGCGACGGCGAATGGTCCGCGCCACAACTGTAATCCCGAAGGCAGTTACCGGAAAGACTTTTCGCCATAGGATCTTCAGGTAAACAGTTTTCGCCCGCTCCATGGGAATCGGCGCCCTGGGAGCGGAGGAGGCGAAGTGAGCCGTGAGCACATTGGATGACCATCACTCCACCTGGACATTCCTCACCCATCACGCCCGCGTGCTGGTGGAGATAGCCCGAGACCCCCAGGTCCGGCTACGCGACATCGCCACCAGCATCGGCATCACCGAACGCACCGCGCAGACCATCGTGCGGGACCTCTACGAGGCCGGCTACCTGACCCGCACCCGCATCGGGCGGCGCAACCACTACAACCTCAACCTCGAGCAGCACTTCCGCTATCCCACCGAGGCCGGCCTGCCCATCAGCCTGCTCATCGACATGTTCACGCAGCACGACATGGCCTCCGCCCAGACCCCCGGCGACCCGCCGGCGTCCTGACCGCCGTGTTCCGCGCGGGCGCCGTCGCCGCCCGGTGGAGGTCCGAGCGGCAACGGGGCGAGGCCTGGTCCCTGGCCGGCTTCACCGGCCTGGCCTGCAGAACGTCACCTTCGCCGCGGTCATCGCGGCCCGCTGGGGTTCGTCGCCGCCGCGCTCCAGGTCACCTCCGCCTGCCTCGCCTTCTCGGTCATGAAGGCGCAGGGCCCGCTCGGGCTCATCGGCCTCTCCGGCTGGCTGCTCTGGGTGGCCTGGATCGTGACGTACGGCGTCCGCCTCGTCCGCCTGAACGCGGCGTGACCGCCCGGCCTTAGGCTGGCCTTCATGGACCACGTCCTGATGACGGAGCGCCTGATCCTGCGTCCGGTGACCGTACATGATCATGCCGTGCTGCTGGCTCACTGGACCGGCGCGGACGTGCGGCGCTTCCTCTTCGACGGGGCGGTCCTGTCTCCGGCGGAGGTCACCGAGGTCATCGAGGACAGCATGCGGGACTTCGACACGGGCGGCCACGGTGTCTGGCTGATCCGGTCCAAGGACGACGGCGACCTGATCGGCGCGGCCGGGCTGCGGCCGCTGGAGGAGCTCGGGCTCGAGGTCTTCTACAGCCTGGAGCCCACCGCGTGGGGCAAGGGCTATGCCACCGAGGCCGCCGGCGCGGTGGTGGAATACGCCCTCGGCCCTCTTGGATTGCCCGAGGTGCTGGCGGAGGTCGACAAGGGCAACGCCGCGTCGGTCGCGGTCGTCGAGCGGCTCGGTATGACCCCGTTCGCGGTGGTGCCCGGCCTGCTCGGCCCGATGACCCGTTACCGGAGGACCCCCTGACGAGGGTCATTCGCGAGTCATGGCAGGCTCCCGGATCGCCTGGGCGAGTTCCTCGCCGTGCGTGAGTTGAGGATGGTGACCGGCCCCGCTGATCGTGGTGACCCTCGCCCGCGTGCCGAGCGTGTCCAGCAGCGCCCGGCCCTCGCCGGTCAGTGGGTCCTCGGCTCCCACGATCACGTGCACGCGCCCCTGGTAGCGCGCGAGCTTGGCTCGGAGGTCGGCGCGCCATCGCGCGCGGCCGGCGGCGGACAGCAGCTGCGCCGCGTGGGCGGCGACGCAGCCCCGGCGCAGGTCCTCGGCGCTGGACGCGAGCCGTTCCGCGTGGGCCGGGTCGCCGGTGAGCAGCCGCGACAGGGCAGCGGGACGCGCCCGGCCGAGGTACAGGCGGGTCAGCGGGGCCACCCGCGTGGCGAACCCGGCGCGGGCCTGGAGGAAGAAGGGCGAGACCAGGGTGAGCTGCTCGACCTGGTCCTGGTGCGTCAGGCCGGCCTCGACGGCTGCGGCGGCGCCGATGGAGTGGCCGACCACGTGCACCCGGCCGGTCTCCTCGACCAGAGCGCTCAGCCAGGCGGACATGTCCCGCGGACGGCCCGCGCTCATCCCGAGGCCGGGGAGGTCCACCACGCGGGCATGGCCGAGCGCGACGGCGACCCGAGACCAGGTGTCGGCGTTGACGGGCAGGCCGGGCAGCACCAGGGTCGGCGCGCCCGGTTCACCGATTCCGAACGTCCGCACGCCCGCGTGGCGGGTGAACCGCCGTACCGGCCGCCGGGCGGGCACGGCACCGAACCGGTGGGCGGCCAGGTGGTCGGCCCATCGCAGGATCGACTCGGTGGTGCCGGGGAGAGCGAGTCCGTGCCGCTCGGCGAACGCGCGGGCCGGCCCCGTGGGATAGCGGTCGGACGACAGGAAGGTCAGGGTTTCCGGGTCCGCCTTGGTCAGCGCGG
>NZ_JBFAMX010000533.1:0-7062 GCF_040659615.1 Nonomuraea sp. NPDC049784 | reverse complement strand
CTCCATGCCCGCCGACGGCGGCCTGCCGCTGCGCCACAACCCGGACGGCTCGGTCGCGGTGTCCTCCCCGCCGAAGGAGGCCCGCGAGTTCGACGGCCGGCAGTACGTGCTGGAGCACAGCATCACCACCGACTTCGCCCTGGTCAGGGCCGCCAAGGGCGACCGGTACGGCAACCTCGTCTTCAACAAGGCCGCGCGCAACTTCAACCCCCTCGCCGCGATGGCCGGGCGGATCACGATCGCTGAGGTCGAGGAGCTGACCGAGCTGGAGCCGGACGAGGTCCACCTGCCCGGAGTGTTCGTCCAGCGCGTCCTCGTCCTCACCCCCGAGCAGGCGGCCGACAAGGGGATCGAACGGCGCACAATTTCCGCGCCTCCGGCACGGGAAGGGATCACTTCATGAGCTGGAGCAGGGACGAGATGGTCGCGCGGGCGGCGGCCGAGCTGCGCGACGGCGACTACGTCAACCTCGGCATCGGGCTGCCCACCCGCATCCCGTCCTTCCTCCCGCCGGACGTGGACGTGATCCTGCACTCGGAGAACGGCATCCTCGGCGTCGGCCCCTACCCGGCCCCCGACGCGCTGGACCCCGACCTGATCAACGCGGGCAAGGAGACGGTGACCGTGCTGCCCGGCGCGGCGTTCTTCGACTCGTCGCTGTCGTTCGGAATGATCCGCGGCGGGCACATCGACGTGGCGGTGCTGGGTGCGATGCAGGTCTCGGCACGTGGCGACCTGGCGAACTGGGTGGTCCCCGGCAAGCTGGTCAAGGGCATGGGCGGGGCGATGGACCTGGTCCACGGCGCGCGCCGGGTCATCGTGATCATGGATCACACCGCCAAGGACGGCGCACCGAAGATCGTCAAGGAGTGCTCGCTGCCGCTCACGGGCAAGGAGTGTGTGCACCGGATCATCACCGACCTCGGCGTGCTCGACGTCACCGGCGACGGGCTGAGGCTGGTGGAGACCGCGCCCGGGGTGAGCCTGGCCGAGGTGCGCGACCGTACGGAAGCGGAGGTTCTCGCATGAAGACCGTGTACATCGTGGACGCCGTCCGCACGCCGTTCGGCCGCCACGGCGGGGCGCTGGCCGGGGTCCGGCCCGACGACCTGGCCGCGCACGTCGTCCGGGCGATCGCCGAGCGCAACGACCTGGAGGCCCCGGACGAGGTGATCCTCGGCAACGCCAACGGGGCGGGCGAGGAGAACCGTAACGTCGCCCGCATGGCCGCGATCCTGGCCGGGCTGCCCGTGACCACGCCGGGCGCGACCGTGAACCGGCTGTGCGGGTCCGGCATGGAGGCCGTCATCCAGGCGTACCGGATGATCGCCCTCGGCGACGCCTCCACCGTGATCGCCGGCGGCGTCGAGTCGATGACCCGCGCCCCGTGGGTGCTGCCCAAGCCGGACAAGGCCTTCCCCGCGGGCGGGCAGGAGCTGGTCTCCACCACGCTCGGCTGGCGGCTGATCAACCCGGAGATGCCCGCCGAGCACACTGTGCCCCTGGGCGAGGGCGCCGAGCTGATCGCCGACAAGCACGGCATCGCCAGGGTGGAGCAGGACGCGTACGCGCTGGCCAGCCACCAGAAGGCGGCCAAGGCGTCGTTCGAGCGCGAGATCGCCCCCATCGCCGGCCTGACCAGGGACGAGGGCATCCGCGAGGACACCAGCCTGGAGAAGCTCGCCCGGCTCAAGCCCGTCTTCCGCGCGAACGGCACGGTCACCGCCGGCAACGCCTCGCCGCTCAACGACGGCGCGGCGGCGCTGCTGCTGACCGACGAATCCGGGCTGCGCGGCCGCGAGCCCCTGGCGCGGATCACCGCGAGCGCCGCAAGCGCGCTCGAACCCCGCTACTTCGGGCTGGGCCCGGTCGAAGCCTCGCAGAAGGCCCTGGCCAAGGCGGGCAAGAGGTTCGGCGACCTGGCGACCGCCGAGCTGAACGAGGCGTTCGCCGCGCAGGTCCTCGGCTGCCTGGCCGAGCTGCCCGATCTCGATCCCGCCATCGTCAACCCCGACGGCGGCGCCATCGCCCTGGGCCACCCTCTCGGCGCCTCCGGTGCCCGCATCACCGGCGCCGTGGCCCACCGGCTCGCGGCCGCCGGCTCCGGCACCGGGCTCGCGTCCCTCTGCATCGGCGTCGGCCAGGGCCTGGCCGTCGTTCTGGAAAGGTAGCCACAGATGACCCCACCCCTCACACAGGCCGACATCGACCGCGAGATCGCCGAGTTGCACGCGGCGCACGACGGAGCGGCGACCGGCCATCCCAACCGCGACTTCGCCCCGTACCGCAGCAGCGTGCTGCGCCACCCCAAGCAGCCGCTCGTCGCGCTGAAGGACCCGGAGGCCGCCGAGCTGGCCGGGCCGGTCTTCGGCGTCACCGACGTCTCCCCGTTCGACTCGGACCTGACCAGGCAGCATCACGGCGAGCCACTCGGCGAGCGGATCACCGTGCAGGGGCGGGTGCTGGACCGCGACGGGCGCCCGGTGCGCGGCCAGCTGGTGGAGATCTGGCAGGCCAACGCCTCCGGCCGCTACCCGCACCAGCGCGACGACCATCCCGCACCGCTCGACCCCAACTTCACCGGCGTGGGCCGCTGCCTGACCGACGACGAGGGCGGCTACAAGTTCACCACGATCAAGCCCGGCGCGTACCCGTGGCGCAACCACGTCAACGCCTGGCGGCCCGCGCACATCCACTTCTCGGTGTTCGGCACGGCCTTCACGCAGCGGCTGGTCACGCAGATGTACTTCCCGAACGACCCGCTGTTCCCGTACGACCCGGTGCTCAACTCCGTCACCGACGAGCGGGCCAGGCAGCGGCTGATCTCCACTTACGACCACGACCTGTCCGTGCCGGAGTGGACGCTCGGCTACCGGTGGGACATCGTGCTGGACGGCCCCGCCGCGACCTGGATGGAGGAGGGCCGATGAACCCCACCCCCTCCCAGACCGTCGGCCCGTTCTACGGCTACGCGCTCCCGATTCCCGGCGGAGGCGACCTCGCCCCACCGAGCGACGAGGGCGGGATCGTCGTCCACGGGTACGTCTACGACGGCGCGGGCGACCCGGTGCCGGACGCGCTGCTGGAGTTCTGGCAGGCCGACCCGTCTGGCAGCCTGCGCGGAGCGCCGGGCTCGCTGCGGCGCGACCAGGTGACCGGCGGGCTCCTGGGTCGGCACGGCGTCGACTTCACCGGCTTCGGCCGGGTGCCCACCGACGGCGACGGCCGCTGGGCGTTGCGCACGCTCCTGCCCGGCACCGGGTACATCAGCGTCTGCGTGTTCGCCCGCGGCCTGCTCCACCACCTCTACACCCGCATCTACTTCGGTCAGGACGCCTTGCTCGACTCGCTGCCGCCCGAGCGCAGGCAGACGCTGGTGCCGGTGGAGGAGCGTGAGGGCGTCTACCAGTTCGACATCCACCTGCAGGGCGAGAAGGAGACTGTCTTCCTCGACTTCGGCTGAGCGGCAGCCGAAGGCGGTCAGACCAGGCCGACCATGAAGCCCTCGTCGCGGACGCCCAGGTAGATCGCCGGGCGGTACTCCCGCATCGCGTGCTCGATGACCGGGATGTACTTGGGGTTCGAGCCCAGCGGGAGCCGGTAGCCGTTCTTGACCGTGTGGAACTCCCACAGGTGCTCCATGTCCGGGTGGCGCGCGCGGAAGCCCGGATCGGCGGGGAAGAGGTCGAGGCGGACCATCGTCCTGCGGATCAGGTACTCGGCCGGCTTGACCCGGCGCTGCTGCGTACGCGAGATGCCCACCCCGGACAGCTCGTTCCACGGAGCCGCCCACGGCGTGCCCTGGGGGTCGTCCCAGCGCACGCCGAAGCCGTCGAAGACGAGCCGGCGCGGCCGGCCGATTTTGCGCCAGGCGATGATCGGCAGCAGTCCGATGAACAGGAAGATCAGCCCGAAGGTCAGCTCCACGACCCCGGTGCGCGAGCCCGTCGTATGCCCGGTGAACGAGGAGAAGATCGAGATGAGCCCGATGACCCCCGCGACGGACCCGCCGATCAGCGCCTTCACCTTGGCGTCACCGCCTACGTCGATCACCACGGGAGGCGGCGCGAAGGCGGGGGGCTGCCGCGGGGGATGGGGGGTGTTGAACTGTGGCTGCTGGGGGCCGTACATCATGGAACGGCAGGTTAGCCATGATCGCCGCCCATGCGGCCATGCTTCGGACTTTTGCGAAGCATCGCGGTCAAAGCCAGCCGGCTTCGGTGGCGATCCGTACGGCGTCCAGGCGGTTGCGGGCGTCGAGCTTGGTGACGATCGCCCCCAGGTAGTTGCGTACGGTGCCCTTCGTGAGATGGAGCGCGGCCGCGATCTCCGAGAGGTCGTCGCCGCCGGCGGCCAGGCGCAGCACGTCGACCTCGCGCGGTGACAGCGGGTTCTCCCTGGCCGTGATGGTCGCCGCGGCAAGGGCGGGATCGATCACCGTCTCTCCGGCGTTGACGCGGCGCACGGCCGCGGCGAGCTCGGCGGGCGGGGCGTCCTTCAGCATGAACCCCCCGACGCGGGCCGCGAGCGCCCTGCGCAGGACCTCGGGGCGGCCCAGCTGGGTGAGCACGAGCACCCGGCAGCCGGGGAGCCGTTTCCCGAGCTCGGCGGCGGCCTCGATCCCGTCCATGCCGGGCATCTGCACGTCCAGCACCGCGACGTGGGGCCGGTGCTCCAGCGCCGCGGGCACCACCGCGTCCCCGGACGGCACCTCGGCGACGACCTCGATGTCGGGCTCCAGGCGCAGGAGCGAGGCCAGCGCACCCCGGATCAGGTGCATGTCCTCGGCCAGCAGCACCCGAATCACCCTCGACTCCCCCCGAAGCGGAAAGGACCATGATATTTCCGGTGTCCGGTTCGTGCATTTCACATACCGGATCGAGGTGCCAGGCACTGGTCCGCGACCGCCCAGGTTCGCGATCTTGAGGGTATGAAGAGAGCCCTGTTCCTCGGCCTGACGACCGCGCTGCTGGTCTCCCGCCTCTGCGGTACGGCCGCCGCCGCCACGGACCTGGAAGGCGTCGGAACGCTGGTCGACGAGGTGGTGCCCGCGCAGCTCGCCGAGCACGGGGTCCCCGGCGCGGCGGTCGCGGTGGTGTCGGGCGGGCGGCAGGTGTTCGCCAAGGGGTACGGCTACGCCGACCTGGCGAAGCGCATCCCGGTCGACGCGGCCCGCACGGGGTTCTTCACGGCCTCGACGGCCAAGACGTTCACCGCCATCGCCGCGCTCCAGCTGGTCGAGCAGGGCAAGCTCGACCTCCACGCCGACGTCAACCGCTACCTGAAGACCTTCGAGATCGAGGACACCTTCCCCGGACGGCCGGTCACCCTGGAGCACCTGCTGACCCACACGGCCGGTTTCGAGGACAGCGTGATCGGCTCGTCCTGGGACGATCCCGCCGCCGCCGAGCCGCTGGCGGAGGTGGTCAAGAACGGCCTGCCGGAGCGGGTGCGCCCGCCGGGGACCGTCCTCGCCTACGACAACTACGCCTACAGCCTCGCCGGCTACCTGGTGGAGGTGGCCTCCGGCCAGCCGTTCGCCGAGTACGTCCGGCAGCACGTACTGGCGCCGCTCGGCATGAAGAGCACGTCGTTCGCCGCGCCGCTGCCCGCCACGCTGACCGCCACCCTCGCCCAGGGGTACAACGGGGACGTCCCGTACAAGCGCTACTACGGGTCGCCCGCCTCCGGGGCCGGGCCGGTCACGACCGCCGCCGACATGGGCCGCTTGATGACGGCGCTGCTGGGCAACGATCAGCGCCTGGGCAGGAACATCGGCGCGACCATGATGCGGCGCCACTACACGCAGGACGAGCGGCTCCCCGGCATGGGGTACGGCCTCGAGGAGCTGGCCAGGAACGGCCACCGCATCTTCTACAAGGGCGGCGACATCAACGGCTTCCACCACGTCCTGGCTCTGCTGCCCGACCAGAAGAGCGGCGTCTACGTCGTCTACAACGGCGAGGACTCCACGGCGGCCGCCAACGACCTGATCACCAGGATCGTCGACCGCTACTTTCCCGGCCCGGCGGACAGCCCGCGTCCGGTGCGCGGGGACACCTCCGCGTACGCGGGGACGTACACCTCGACCAGGATCCGCGGCGACCTGCTGCGGTCCGGCGCGCTGTTCAACAACGTGACCGTGGAGTCCGCCGGCGACGGCACGATCACCACGACCGGCCTGTCGCGCGATCCCGCCAAGCCGGACCAGACGTGGCAGCTCATCGGGCCCGGCCTGTTCGCTGAGCGGGGCGGTCAGGAACGCATCGCCTTCGACGGCCACGGCCTCCTCGCGGGCGGCCACCAGGAGGAGGCGGCCACCTTCGAACGCTCCGGCGCCGCCTTCCACGTGTGGCTGGTCTACGCGGGCCTGACCGCGTTCCTGATCGCCGCGCTCGGGATGCCGATCGCGGCGCTCGTACGGAGGATTCGCAGGCGGCCCGCCCGCCACCGGACCGCGTGGTGGCTCGCCTGGCTCACCAGCGCCCTCGTCCTGGTCTTCGCGTACGGGTTCGCCGCCACGATCGCCATCGCGCCCACCGACGCCATCTTCCTCGGCTCCCCGCTCCTCACGGCCGCCCTGGCCGCCTCCTCGACGGCGTTCGTCCTCACCGGCGGGGTCGTGGCCTGCGCGGTGGGCGCCTGGTGGAAGGGATGGTGGGGACTGCCGGGACGGATCTCCTACACGGCGTTCGCGCTCGTCACGGTGGCCTTCATGGTGGTCGCGTACCTGTACGACATGGTCGGGGGCGTGTTCGCCTGACAGGGACCTGAGCCCCGTGCCCGCGACTCCCGGCGCCACCTATGGGATGCTTTGGCCGGAAACGGTGAAGGTCATGTCGCGGTGGGGATCGGGTGTCCACGCTCATCATCCTGGTGGTGCTCGTCCTCCTCGTGATCCCCCCGACGGCCGGTCTGCCAGGCGTGCCGGCCCTGCTCTCCCTCGGCCTGCAGGTCCTGTGCTCGGCAGGTGCGTTCTCCTTGATCAGGAGTTACACCAGTGACCGGGCTCTGGCGCACTTTCGGTGGTGACGGACCGTGGTTTAGCCGAGCAGAATGCGA
>NZ_JBFAMX010000532.1:0-7063 GCF_040659615.1 Nonomuraea sp. NPDC049784 | reverse complement strand
TCCGTGCCGCTCGGCGAACGCGCGGGCCGGCCCCGTGGGATAGCGGTCGGACGACAGGAAGGTCAGGGTTTCCGGGTCCGCCTTGGTCAGCGCGGCCGACCCGCGGAGCGAGGGCCTCCGCGGGTTGCGGGCGGTGCCGGAGACGCTCTCGCGATTGACCGGTTACTCAAGTCGATTCCAGGCGGTAGCGCTCGATCCAGGCGGTGTTGAGATCGTCGGCCTGGCGGCGGTGCCGGGCCGCGATCGCGTGTCCTTCAGGCAGATGCAGCCCGAGGAAGCCGAGGATCCGCCGCGTGACGCCTGCCAGGTCAGCGTCGAGGTCCTCGTACCGCACCTGGTACGGCCGCACTCCATGCGATGCGAACCACTCTTCCCAGGCCGCGTTGTGCTCGTCGATCTGCTCGATCAGGGCTCGGATGCCGTCCGCGTCGTAGCCGGGCTCCCGTTCGTTGGTCGTGGCGCCGCCGATCTCGCCGTTGCCGCCGACGTACCAGGTGCCGGTCTGCTCGGCACGCAGCCAGGAAACCGCCTGCGCCAGGACGTCGTCGCGCCGCAGGTACACGAACCTCGTACGGCCGAAGGCGCGCTCCAGCAGCGGCACGTCCTGACCCGCGAGCTCGGGGTGCGCCGTACCGAGCTTGGCGACCACCTGGTCCAGCGTTCCCCACATGAGCTTCGCGGCGAACACGCCGTTCCCCGTCCGTCCTTCGGCGAGCGCCGCCCGCACGTAGTCGTCGTAACCGGCGGTGCCGGGAAGCCCCCACCGCTCGGCCCACAGCGGCTCGTCCGGCTCGCGGAAGTACGCCTGAGGGCGACCGGCGACCCCGGTGGACTCCAGCAGGCCGAGGAGGAGCGAGCTTCCGGTGCGAGGGGTGGCGCAGACGAAGTACGAATCGATCGGCGTGGCGGCGCCTGCATTCGGCATGGTCACGCTGCCCAGGTAAAAGGATCACGCGGGCCACCCGCAACCCAATTACGGGGGGCCGCACCGATACGTGATCCCTTGCCGAACAGCCGCTCGGCGGCCCCCTTGCTTACTCGTGGGCATCCGCCGGTTGTGGCGGACAGGCTCTGCCGCGATCGGGTTCACGGCAGAGCGGAATCAGGTCAGCAGGCCGATCGCTCCCAGCAGATTAGCTCTGACCCTTTGTGCCTTTGGTGGTGTGCAGTACGGGCAGTCGGGCGCGGGATCGACGCAGACCTTGACGCTGTCGCTGTCGTTGGACGGGTCGAGATCCAGCTCCTTGCCGCTGGCCGTGGCCGTGTTGACGGTTTCGGCGACCGCGGTGGCCTTGGCCCGGACGGTCAACGTGGCGGTGTCGCCGGCGGCGAGCGTGCCCACCGTCCACATGTCGCCGGCGTACGCGCCCGTGGAGGGTGTGGCCGACAGGAGAGTAAGCCCGGCAGGCAGCGCGTCCTCGACCACGACACCGGTCGCGTCGTTCGGCCCGGCGTTGCGGACGGCCAGCTGGTAAGTGACCGTGCCGCCGACGGAGACCCGTGTGTGCTCGGCGGCCTTGACCACGCTGAGGTCGACGGCGGGGTTGACCTCGGTCACGGCGTCGCCGCTGGTGGAGGTCAAGGGCTCGGGTTGGGCGCCCAGCCGGTTCTCGTAGTCGACAACGGCCTGGTTGGTGACCTTGCCGCCCGCGGCGGTCCGGCCGACCTTGACCTGGAACTCCACGGTGGTGCCGTCGGGCAGGACGCCGCCGTTGGGCAGTCGGCCGCCGGCCGCGGCGGTCGCGTCGTCGCCCAGGGTGAAGGTGATCTTCCCGGTGGCGGGGTCGAACTCGGCCTGGTCATCGCCGGCCTGGTCGGTCTTGGCTCCGGCATTGGGGCCGTCGACGACCTGGAGCGAGCCGGGCACGAAGGTGGTGCCCGGCGGGACCGTGTCGGTCAGCCGGGTGTCGTCCGCCGCGCCGCCGCCCTTGTTGACGGCGGTCAGCCGGTAGGTGATCACGTCCCCGACGTCCACGGGCCCTTGAGGACTTGCGGACTTGGTCACGATGACGCAGGGCGGGGTGCCGAAGAAGATGTCGTCGAGGAAGTTGCCGAAGGTGGGGTTCCCCCCGGCGGCGGAAATGGAGTGGAAGGCGAACCTGGTGGTCGTCTGCCCGGCGGGCACGGTGTAGGTGCCTGAGTAGGCGCTCCACCGTCCGTTGCCGTCGGACATGGTCGCCTGCTCCACCGGCCGTGCGGGATCGCCGATGTCCAGGGACATCGTGTCGGTGCCGAGGCGGCCCCGGTGAGAGAGCCGCCAGTACAGCTTCTGGCCCGGGGTGGTCGGGCGGTCCTGGTAGAGGGTCGAGACCTGGTTCGCGTTCAGCTCGGCGAACTGCCCGCCCTCGGCGGGTGGGACGCCCATCCGCGTGGTCCAAAGTTCGATCATGTGGTCGGTGGCGGTCGTCCGCCACCCGGGCACCGAGTTCGCGCCGCCCTGCGAGGCGTCGGGGAGCGGGGCCCACGGCCTGCCGGTGACGACGGGCACCTCGAAGCCTCCGTTGACCAGCGACACCTGCTCGGGGCAGGAGGTCGGGTCCTGCGCGGCACGCAGGACCGCCGGGGCCTGGACGGAAGGCCCGGCGTTCGCCTGGGCCGCGGTGAACACTGTCAGGGGTAGGGCTGCCGCCAGGGCGACCGGGTAACACATCCGTGGGATGCGCCTCATGATGATGTTCCTCTCGTCGAGCGGAAACCGCCTTCGACCGCCGGGGCCGGAGGACCGGCGCCGGCACCGAACGGCAGATTCGCCCCACGGGGTCATCTCAGGGGACATGACACGTGCCTCCTGCCAACCCTTGACACGATCTTGCTCTGTGCGGACCCTTCACGGTGAAGATTTCACCCTGACCGCTCATGGCGCCCTCCAAGATGCAGCCGGTTGGCTGACGAGAAGTGGCGGCGCCGACGAGCAACGGACGACGCGGACTCCACGGGCCCGGCCTGGCGTCGGTCTGCATGAGGAAACTGATCACTACGATCGTCGGGATGAGCTTGACGATCGGGATGCTCGGGCTCGGCGCCGGCGTTACCGGCACGACCGCCGTCGCGACAGCCGCGCCGACGCCACCAAAGGGGGTGCGTACCTCGGGTCCGACGGGTACGAAGGGCAGCGCGTAACCGCCGACCATGTGGCCGAAGTCCGGCGGCGCGCACACCCGTACCTGCTGACCGAGCGCCCTCAGCCGCAGCGCGAGCGCCACCACGGGCTGGACCTCTCCACGTGACCCGATCGTCGACAGCAGCACACGCACCGGAACTCCTCCCCGGCCATCCGCCGCATCGGTGCGCGGACCTGCGATTATGGGTCACGACAGCGGGCTTGTGGCAAGTGCCCCCACCCGGTATACGTTGAAAGTGGCAGGGACCGTCGCTCCGGTCCCAAGACCGCGGTTCCATTGACGCCGCGGGGAGCCCTCAGCCCTGAGTACGGCAGCGCCCCGATTTGGGCGGAAGTTCCGGTACGGTTCATGGTCCAGTCGGCTTCACTCATGAGGATCAAGGCTGCAAGGTTCCCCAATGAGGAGAAGTCGATGCGCCCCTTGACCTCGCTGGCATCCGCAGTGCTGACGATCGGTTTGTTCGGTTCCCTGATTCCACCGGCGACCGCACAAGACCTGCCCGCCATCGAGCCTCGGGTCGAGACCCCGCCCCTGTTCGACGACGAGGCCGGCGGCAACGCCAACGGCGACGACCCGGCGATCTGGGTCCACCCCGCCTCTCCGGCGCAGAGCCTGATCGCCACCACCGCCAAGGAGGGCGGTCTGTACGTCTACGACCTGGACGGCCAGCAGCTCCAGCACCTGCCCGCACCGGCCGCGCCGGGTCAGGACGACGAACCGGGCCGGCTGAACAACGTGGACGTCGTCTACGGCCACGCATCCAGGGCGGGTCGGGCGGATATCTTCGTCGCCTCCGACCGTGGTTCCGACAAGCTACGCATCTACCGGATCGATTCGGCGAGGGCGGGCCAGAACCGGCAGCCGCTCACCGACATCACCGACCCCGCCGCGCCGTTCGTCTTCAACGCGACCCAGGCGGAGGTGAACGACGCCGAGACCGTGTACGGCCTCGCGACGTGGCAGCGGGACTCGGGCACCTACGTCCTGGTCAGCCGCCGGCACACAACGCGGCTCGCGCTGCTGAAGCTCACCGACGCCCCCGGCGGCAAGATCGGCTACACGACAATCCGGACCATCGATCTCCCGTCGAGCTTCACCCTGCCGAACGGCCAGAGCTGGAGTCCCTGCGACGAGCCGGGCGTGGGCCCGCAGGTCGAAGGCATGGTTGTCGACGCCCAGACCGGCACCCTCTACGCGGCTCAGGAGGACGTCGGCATCTGGCGCATCTCCGGTGATCTCACCGGTTCGCCGGTGCTGATCGACCGTGTCCGCGAGTACGGCGTACCAGCCACCTACGACGCCGCCACCGAGGAGTGTGTCGCCGGAGCCGACCCCGGATACGGCGGCCACAACCTCACGGCGGACGCCGAGGGCCTGACCATCTACTACGGCAGAGACGGCAAGGGCTACCTGATCGCTTCCAGCCAGGGCGACGACACCTTCGCCGTCTATGACCGCAGGGGCAAGAACGCCTACCTCGGCTCTTTCCGGGTCGGCGAGAGCGGCGGCATCGACGGCGTGCAGGGCAGCGACGGGACGATGGTGATCAACGTGCCGCTCGGCCGCCGGTTCCCCAAGGGCCTGTTCGTCACGCACGACGGCGCCAACACCCCCGAGGCGTCGGATCCCGAGGGTGAGGTGCGCGAGAACACCAACTTCAAGTATGTGAAGTGGGATGACATCGCTCGCCGCCTCGGGCTGGACATCGACCTCACAGGCTGGAACCCGCGCGGCTGACCGGCCCTCGGCGGTCTGATGGGGTGAAATCCAAAAGCCGGACGAATAAAGCTGGATTTTTCATGAACTTCGGCGGTCGACCTGTCGTCTTTCCTACGGAAAGCATCACAGACAGGGGGCATCGTGAGAAAACTGCTACTCGTCACCGCCGTTGCCGGACTCGCGTTCACCGTCATGGGATCCCCCGCCGCGTCGGCCACCGCTCGCGCCTATCCCGGGACGTACGTCACCAATAGCCACGGGGACGTGCTGGCCGAGGCCCAATTGTCCGCGCACAACAGAATCCTCGTCTGCGACCGCAGCACCGACCACCGCTACGCGATGGCCAAGGTGAGGTACAAGGGCCACACCTACCAGTACGCCAACTACTACAAGGACCAGGACTGCATCGAGCAGAAGACCACCAGAATGCCGCACGGCACGATCGAGCTCTGGGCCTGCGTGAGTAAGCCGTACAAAGTGAAATTCGCCTACTGCGGGGCCAAGAAGACGATAGTCAGGCCGTGACATCAATGGGCCGCCGGTTCATTCCGGCGGCCCATTTCAGTATTTCTCTGGGTCAGATTCGGAATGGGCCGGTAACGCAGTAGGTGATGCCACCGGACGACGATCCCGAGGTGCCACGCTGGGAGGAGAAGTACAGCCGGTTGCCGGCGGGGTTGAAGGCCGGCCCGGTGATCTCCGACGAGCTCTGGCCGTTGATCCGCAGAAACGGGGAGATCTTGTCGTCTGGAGTGATCAGGCAGATCTCCATGTTGCCGCCGTCCTCGGCCACGTAGAGGTCGCCGTAGGTGGAGCCGGTGACGTTGTCGACGCCGGTGAGCGGCGCGGTGCCGGGGCTGACGAGGCTGTCGTCGTAGGCGAGTTCGTAGGTGTTGCCGGTCAGGTTGATCTGCCACACCCGGTTGTCACCCTTCGTGGTGAACCAGACCGTGTCGTCAGCGTAGTGGCAGCCCTCGCCGCCGTTGAACGACTTGGACCCGGACACCTGGCTCCGCGTCGCCGTCGGCGAACCGTCCGGGTCCGGGACGTTCGCCCAGGTGAATGACCCTGACGTGGCGGAGCCTGCCACCAGGACCTGGAGGGTGCCGGACGACAGATCGCCCCACGTCGTGGGGATGAACCGGTAGAAGCGTCCGTTGGTCTCGTCCTCGGTGAGGTAGATCACCTTGCGGACCGGGTCGGCCGCGGCGGCCTCGTGCTTGAACCGGCCCATCGCCGGGCGCTGCACGGCCGTGCCGCCGAACGGGTAGGTCTCGTAGACGAAGCCCAGACTGACCTCCTCGCACGACAGCCATGTGTTCCAGGGTGTCTTCCCACCCGCGCAGTTCTGCCGGGTGCCGGACAGGATCCGGTTCGCCGACGTGATGGCGCCGCTGGAGTCGAAACGGATGGCCGAGGCGCCTCCACCGGGGTTGATCTCGGAGTTGGAGACGTAGATCCAGCCGCTGCCGTCGGCGAAACACGCGCCTCCGTCGGGGGCGTTGTGCCAGGTGTAGGACGTACCGGAGACGGCCTGGCCGGAGCGGGCGATCACCTGGCTGGTGAAGCCGGCCGGCAGTTGGATGCCGTTGGCGTCGGCGGCCTGCAACGAGCCGTAGGGGCCGGGGGCGTTCTGAGCCGGTGCGGCGAGAGCGGCACTCTGCCAGAGACTGCCGGAGAAGGCGACCGTACTCGCACCGAGCACCGAGACGCGTAAGAAGTTGCGACGTTCCATCGACGAGACCTCCTTGAAAGGGGCGGCCCGCCGACGGTAAGCCGGCCGAATGGACGTCCGCCTGTCAGAAAAGTTAACGACAACAGTGCGGCACATCACATTCCGGTGCCCGAGGTTCAGGTGTCGCCGGGCTGCAGGAACGACCCGGCGCATGACGATCCGTTCTCGAGGCGGGACAGGGCTTCCAGGCCCGCGCCGACCAGCCCCGCGTCCTCACCGAGAGAGGCCGGGAGGAGCTGCGCGACGGACGGGCCAGGCAGGCTCTCGGCGCGGTAGGCGGCCTCCATCGGCCGCAGCAGCGCCGGACCGAGCATCGAGACCCCGCCCGCGATGACGATCGCGTCGGGGTCGATCAGGTTGGCGGCGCCCGCGAGCACCCGGCCCATGAGCGTCGCCGCGTCGCTGATCACGTGTGAGCCGAGCCGGCCGATCTCGGCCAGGGGCAGCGCCTGCCCGGTCTCTTCCAGGTACGCGCGTTCGATCGCCG
>NZ_JBFAMX010000531.1:0-7105 GCF_040659615.1 Nonomuraea sp. NPDC049784 | reverse complement strand
GCGACCCCTCCACCGTCGCCGGCACCCCGCTGAACGAGCTCATCGCCCACGACCCCACCGCCATCCTCGGCGAGCCCACCGCCGCCCGCTTCGGCCCCGCCCTCCCCTACCTGCTCAAGGTCCTGGCCATCGAACGGCCGCTCTCCCTCCAGGTCCACCCCACCACCGCGCAGGCCGAGGCCGGGTTCGCCGACGAGAACGCGCGCGGTATCCCCATCGACGACCCGGCCCGCACGTACAAGGACGCCTCGCACAAACCCGAGATGGTCTGCGCGATCACCCCCTTCCACGGCCTGTGCGGCTTCCGCGACCCCGCCGCCACCGCCGGTCTCCTCGACCGCCTGGCCCTGCCGGACCTGCGCCCCTGGACCGATCTGCTCAGAGCGGGCGGCCTGCGGGAGGTGTTCGCCCAGATGCTCGACGGCTCCAACCGGCCGCTCCGCGCCCAGGTCGAGCAGGCCCTGCTCGCCCTTGACGACGACGCCGACCTGGCCGTCTACGGCGACATCGCCCGCGCCTGCCCCGGCGACCCCGGCGTCACCGCCGCCCTCCTGCTCCACCACGTCAACCTCGCCCCCGGCCAGGCCCTCTACCTCGGCGCCGGGGTCCCCCACGCCTACCTCGGCGGCATCGGCGTCGAGATCATGGCCAACTCCGACAACGTGCTGCGCTGCGGGCTCACCACCAAGCACATCGACGTACCGGAGCTCATGCGCGTCGTGGACTTCACGCCCTCGGAGCCGCACCTGGTGCGGCCGGAGGAGGACGCACGTGGCGAGCACCACTACCGGCCGCCGGCCCCCGAGTTCGCCCTGACCCGCTACGACCTGGAGACACCCCATTCGGTGCCCGGGGGCGTCCCCCAGATCGTCGTCTGCATCGACGGCGAGACCCGCCTCGGCGACCTGACGCTGCGGCCCGGCGAGTCCGCGTTCATCCCGGCGTCGGCTCCGTCGGCGCGGCTCTCCGGCAAGGGAACGGCATATCGTGCCCTGCCAGGCGCCTTTACGATGTAGATCCGCAGGAACGTTTCGCCCCCGGCTTGAACGTCCCGTTCCTAGGCTCCGTGGCATGAACCTCGCGACAGCTGCCACTCATGTGACCATCGAGCCGAGCATCCTGTACTTCGGGACGCCGGTCGTCCTGCTCTCCACGGAGAACCCGGACGGCACCTTCAACCTGGCCCCGATGTCCTCCGCGTGGGCGCTGGGCAACGTGATCGTGCTCGGACTGGGCGCCGAGGGGCAGACCGCGCGCAACCTCATGAGCCGCCCCGAGGTGGTGATCAACCTGCCCGCTCCCCACCAGTGGGCGGCGGTCGAACGCTTGGCGCCTCTCACGGGCCGCCATCCGGTGCCGGCGAGCAAGCCCGCGGGCTGCCGTCACGAGCCCGACAAGTTCGGCGCGGCCGGGCTGCGACCCGAGCCGTCGGAGACGGTACGGCCGCCGCGCGTGGCCGAGTGCCCGATCCAGTTCGAGGCGCGGGCGGAACGGGTGGGGCATGACGTCTCGGGGTCGTTCGTCATCGCCGAGGCCGTCGTCGGGCGGGTCCACGCGGACCCGCGCATCGTCGTGCCAGGCACGCACCATGTGGATCCCGGGGCGTGGAGCCCGCTGATCTACAACTTCCGCCACTACTTCGGCCTCGGCCCCGAACTCGGCCATTCCTACCGCAGCCAGACACCCCGAACCCGGTAGGGCCGAGCGCCGGGGCGCGGCTGGGCGACGGCCTGCCCGGCGAACCCGACTTCATCGTCCTGGCAGCCGCCTGATCTTGAGCACGTTGTCCATGCGGGTGCCGGGGCTGCCGTCCGGACCGTTCTGGGTGCGCTCGTACTCCTCGCTGAGCTGCACCTCCCACTCCCCCTCCGGCAGCTCGAGAGTCTCGAGGACCTCACGCGGCGTGGGGAAGTGCGCGTCGAAGGGCGGCGTGTGCTCCCAGGACGGCCATCCCGCGTGCCCGACCACCAACAGCACCCCGCCGGGCGCGACGGCCGACGCGGCGGCGCGCAGGATCTCGTCGCGAGGCAGGTCGCGGGGAGAGTGCAGGAAGCAGGCGGAGACGAGGTCGAACACGCCCTCGGGAAAGGACGCGGCGAGGTCGTGCCGCTGCCAGTCGATGCGGTCGGCGACTCCCGCGCTTCCGGCGTGCTCGGCGGCGCGTTCGAGCGCCACGTCGGAGACGTCGACCGCGGTGACGCGCCATCCCTTCCCGGCGAGCCAGATCGCGTCGGCCCCCTCGCCGCACCCGAGGTCCAGCACCGTGCCGGGCTCGAGGTCCGTTGCCTCGCGGACCAGCATGGTGTTGGGGTTCCCGCTCCATATCTGCGCGCTCTGCGCGTAACGAGCGTTCCAGAACGCCGCGTCGGAGTCGTACGACTCGTGGGAGCCGTGGGCCCAGGCCCGGGCGGCGACGGCGCGGCGGGTCTCCTCGGCGATCAGGTCGGCATTGATCGCCGCCGCCGCCCGTACGCCCGCCGCCGCGGCGCCGATGACCTGCTCGGTCAGGTTGGTCACGTTCCCGGCCACCCACACCCCTGGCACGCTCGTGGCGCCCGACGGGTCGGCGGGCACGCGGGTGCCGATCGCGTAGCCGGACATCTCCTGCTCCTCCGCCTCCAGCCCCAGCCCAGCGAGCAGACCCGCGCGGGCGGTCAGACGGCTGGCGGTGGCGAGGGCCCGGCACGGAGCCACCCGGCCGTCGGCGAGCCGCACTCCGGCGAGCCGGTCGCCGGTCACCTCCAGGCCCGTCACCTTCCCCTCCACCACGGTGACGCCCCTGGCGGCGAGCTGCTCGCGCTGTTCCGCGTCGGGCTCCGGCGCGGTGTGCAGGAAGAAGGTCACGTCCTCGCTCCACTGCCGCCACAGCAGCGCCTGGTGAACGGAGAGCGGACCCGTACCCAGGACCCCGATGACCTGGTCGCGCACCTCCCAGCCGTGGCAGTACGGGCAGTGCAGCACGTCCCGCCCCCACCGCTCGGCCAGGCCGGGCACGTCGGGCAGCTCGTCCACCAGGCCGGTGGTCACCAGCAGCCGGTCCGCCTCGATAGCGGACCCGTCGTCGAGCACGACGCGGAAGCCCCCGCCGTCCAAGGGCTCGGCGGTCTCGACGACGCCCGTCACGATCTCCCCGCCGTACCCGATCACCTCCTCGCGACCGGCGGCCAGCAGCTCCAGCGGCGGGAGGCCCTCGCGCGTCAGGTACGTGTGCACGCCCTCGGCGGGCTCGTTACGCGGCCGCCCCGCGTCGATGACCAGCACCTTGCGCCGCGCCCGGCCCAGCGTGAGCGCTCCGCTCAGCCCGGCGGCCCCGCCGCCGACGACCACCACGTCGTACTTCGCGTCCATCGCGCGTCTCCTCTCGATCGTTCCGTCTGCGCCACTGTCCGCGACCGGCCGAAGATTTGACAAACTACGTTGCCGAAATGGCAAAGTGGGCGCATGGACCTCGACGACGTGCTCCACTCCGTGGGCCCGCGGCTCCGTGCGCTGCGCCTGGAGCGCGGGGCGACACTCGCGCAGCTGTCCAGCAGCACCGGCATCTCCGTCAGCACGCTGTCCCGCCTGGAGTCCGGTCAGCGCAAACCGACCCTGGAGCTGCTCCTGCTGCTGGCCCAGGCCCATCAGGTGCAGCTCGACGAGCTGATCGACGCACCCGTGACCGGCGACCCCCGCGTGCATATGCGCCCGTTCAAACGCTTCGGCACGACCTTCATCCCGCTGAGCCGCCGGCCCGGCGGAATGCAGGCGTACAAGCAGATCTACCCGCCGCACTGGCCGGGGTACGAGCCCGAGCAGCAGGTCCACGAGGGTTACGAGTGGTTGTACATCCTGTCGGGGCGGCTGAGGCTGCGCCTCGGGGAGCACGATGTGGTCCTCACGCAGGGGGAGGTGGCGGAGTTCGACACGAGGACGCCGCACGCGACCACCAACCCCGGGCAGGAGCCGGTGGAGGTCCTGGCGCTGTTCGGGCCGCAGGGGGAGCGCATGCACGTCCGCGCCCGTCCCGCCGCGCGCTGACCTCACTGCCCCTCGAAGCTCCCAGGAGAAGCGGCGACTTCGGCTGATCCGAGGCAGTACGGACGTTGCAGCGCTGGTCCCACGTGCTGGCCATCCCCGGCACCGGCAACCCCGGCCACCTGGTCGCCAACGTGGCGGCCGGGGCGCTGCGCCTCTCGGAGGAGGAACTCGCCCGGCTCGATGGCGTGCACCGACGCGGAGACTGAACCGCCGGGTGCATGATGAAGCTCGTGACCGAGTCCGTGAAGCGGTGGGTGCGCAGGCACCGGCCGGACGGCAATCCGCTGCGGCGGCGCTCCGACCGCCTGGAGAGCGCCGCGCTGGCGGTGGCGATGCTCTTCATCCTGCTCAGCGTGTGGCCGGCGGTCGTGGCGGGGCGGCAGGCGTACGAGGCCGCGCAGCGTGCGGGTTCCGACGGGCGCCGGAGGGTGGAGGCGACGTTGCTGGCGGACGCGCCGGTCACGCGCCTGTCGTTCGGGGAGGTCTCCAGGGGCGAGCTGACACCCGCGCGGTGGACGGCGCCTTCCGGGCTGGAGCGCACCAGCCATGTGCCGGCTCCGTCCCTGGCCAAGGCGGGTGCGAAGGTGTGGATCTGGGTCGATCCCGGCGGCCGGCGGGTCCCCGCGCCGCCGAGCCTCACGGATCTCCGGGTCACTGCCGTGGTGACGGCGATGCTGCTGGTGGCCGTGGCGGCGGTGGTCGTGCTGCTGGCGTTCGCGGGGTTCCGCCGGATGCTCGATCGGGGGCGCTACCGTGACTGGGAGACCGCCTGGTCGCTGGCCGGCGAACGGTGGCGGCGCCCACGCCAGTCCTAGCGCGGGTCTGTCGATTCCCGTCGTTCCCGATTGTCGGTGTCATGGAAGGACGGTTGAGTACAGGGTGGTGGAGTGATGGCGCAGTACGCGGTGCTGTTGTACGAGGAGGTCCCCCCGGAGGACCTGCCGGAGGAGGTCACGCAGGCGCACCTGGGGATGCCGGGGAAGGTGGCCGGGCTGGGCGGCCGGATCGTCGCCGGGATGGCGCTCGAACCACCGGAGACGGCCACCTCCGTACGCGGCGACCTGGTGACGGACGGGCCGTTCATCGAGACGAAAGAGGTGCTGGCGGGGGTCTTCGTGGTGGAGGCGCGGGATCTCGACCACGCCCTGGAGATCGCCAAGCTCACCCCGATCGTACGCGGCGGCGTCGAGGTCAGGCCGCTGGTCGACTTCCAGCTCCTTGAGGAGAACGCCCAGCACGTGGAGAAGCGCTGAGCGGCGCGGTCGAGGAGGCCGTGGCCGAGGCGCACCGCCGTGAGTGGGCGTTCGTGCTCGCCACGACGGTACGCGTGACGCGCGACCTGGACACGGCCGAGGAGGCGGTGCAGGACGCCTACGTCCAGGCGTTGCGTACCTGGCCGCGCGACGGCGTGCCCCGGCGGCCCGGGGCGTGGCTGACCACGGCCGCGCGGCGCAACGCGCTCAACGCGCTGGAGCGCCGCAGGACGCTGGAGCGGAAGCTGCCGCTGCTGCTGGAGCCGGAGGACGCCCCCATGCCCGAACTCCACGCCATCCCCGACGACCGGCTGCGGCTGATCTTCACCTGCTGCCATCCCGCGCTCGCCCCCGAGGCACACGTCGCCCTCACGCTGCGGCTGGTATGCGGGGTCGCGACGGCGGACATCGCGCGGGCGTTCCTGGTGGCCGAGGCGACCATGGCCGCCCGGCTCACCAGGGCCAAGAAGAAGATCGCCGCCGCGCGGATCCCGTACCGGGTGCCGTCCGCGGCGGACCTGCCGGGGCGGCTGGACGCGGTGCTGACCGTCATCCACCTGCTCTACTCCACCGGCCACACCGCCCACTCCGGGCAGGATCTCGTACGCGACGACCTGACGGAGCGGGCGCTCGACCTGGCGCGCATGCTCCACCTGCTCCTGCCCGCCGCACGGGAGGCGGCCGGGCTACTCGCGCTGCTGCTGGTGCACCAGGCCCGGCGCGCCACCCGTACCGACGGGCACGGCCGCCTGCTCCGGCTGGAGGAGCAGGACCGTTCGGCCTGGGACCGGGAGCTGATCGCCGAGGCCGACCGGCTCCTGGTGGCGTCGCTGACGGCGGGCCCGCCGGGGCGGTTCACGCTGCAGGCGGCCATCGCGGCCATCCACGCCCAGGCGGCCGCCTACGAGGAGACGGACTGGCCGCAGATCCTCACGCTCTACGGGGCGCTGCTGCGGGTGTGGCCCTCGCCCGTGGTCGCGCTCAACCGGGCGGTCGCGCTGTCCATGGTGGACGGCCCGGAGGCGGCGCTGGCCGAGGTGGAGGTGCTCGAACGCGAAGGCCGCCTGGCCGGTTACCGCTACCTGCCCGCCACCAAGGCCGACCTGCTGCACCGGCTGGGCCGGGACGCGGAGGCGGTGGAGGCGTACCGGGCGGCGCTGGCGCTCAGTGACAACGCGGCCGAGCAGGAGTTCCTCGCCGAACGCGCCCGCCTCCTCACCTCCTGACGGGATCCCAGGCGCCCGATACCGAAATCGCATAACCAGTCATGCGCCAGGTCAACGGCCCGCCGAGCTCACGAGCCATACCTGTGCCGGTCGCGCGCATTTCTCAGCGTCTATGGTGAGAGGGATGGACGTGTTCGCCCGCTTGAAGGACGGGGTGCGGGCGCGGGGCGCCCTGTTCGGCCGGGCGGTGCTGGAGCCGCCGCAGTCGCCGCGGGCGCCCCGCGGACTCTCCTCACCATGGCCCACCGGCGGGCGCGCCGGGCGCGGATCATGAGCCCGGGAGCCGGTCCGTGTCCGTGCCGAAGCCGTCGAGCTCCTGGCGTTCCTCGAGGGTGCGCAGTTCCTGGAACACCGTGATGTGCAGGCCCGCGGGCGCGTCCAGCCGCGAGTTGAGCGACTCCCAGGGTGTGACGGTGGGCGGCGCCACCTCCGACGCGCCCGCCGACACCAGGCGCTCGGTGGTGCCGCGGGCGTCGTCCACCTCGAACGCCACCCGGATCTTCGGCGCCACCTGACGGCCCACCTCGACCTCGTCGATCATCTTCTTCTGGGCCGGGTTCGCGATCTCCAGCGTGGCCCGCCCCGCGTCCAGGATCGCCACCCGCG
>NZ_JBFAMX010000530.1:0-7159 GCF_040659615.1 Nonomuraea sp. NPDC049784 | reverse complement strand
CTCGTTCGGGCTCCTGGCCGCCGTGCGCTACCCGCAGGGCGGCGCCGTGGCCTGGTCGGTGAACGCCGGCGCGGCGGCGAATCCGCACGGCATCGAGCGGCTGCCCGACGGCAACATCGCGGCCGCGGCGAGCACGGGAGGCTGGGTCCGGCTGTACACCGCGAGCCAGGGACCGCGCTCGGACGGCCATGCCGAGGACCGGTTGCCTGGTGCGCACGAGGTGCTGTGGCGGGATGACACGCGAGCGCTCTGGGCGGTCGGGGACGACCTCCTCGTGGCGTATGAGGTGGGCGGCTCTCCTGCCTCCCCCACGCTGCGGCGCCGTGCATGCTACGACCTTCCGACCGAGGGCGGCCACGATCTGCAGCCGGTCGCCGGCGATCCTCGGCGACTTTGGGTGACGACAGTTCACGGGGTGTACCAGTTCGACACCGTCGCCGGCGAGTTCGTCGCGGGACCTCCCCTGGGCACGGCACTCGACCGGCCCAACGTCAAGAGCGTCGGCACCGACCGCCGGTCGGGTGTCGTCCTGCAGACAACGCCCAAGCTCGGCAACGAGTGCGACTGGTGTACCGACCAAGTCGACTTCTTTGTCGGCGACAGTCGCCGGGAATCGAGGACGCTGCCCGGCGCACAGATCTACCGGGCGCGCTGGTTCTCGGCCAACAGCAACTGATCCGGTTGGCGCCCATCTCTGAACAGACCAACAACTCTGTGGAAAAAATTGCACTGGTCGCCACTCGAGGTTGAAATTTTTTCTGGCGATCGATAGGAAAGGGTCCCATGTCCGACAAAGCAGCCCTGTCCGCCGCCGTGCGGGCAAGGAGGCGAACCGCCACCCCCGTGACGGTCTCGCAGCGGCGCGAAGGCGGCGCGGGCTACCTGCTCATCGCACCGACGACGATCCTGCTCGTCGTCTTCTACCTGTATCCGCTCGCCCAGACCGTGTTCTACAGCTTCACGAACTGGAACCCGGCCACCGGCCTCTCCGATTCGCTCGTCGGGCTGGCGAACTACGTCGACCTCGTGCACGACCCGAAGTTCCTGCGGGCCACGGCCAATACCGCGATCTACGTGGCCGTTGTGGTGCCATGCACCATGGCCGCCGGGCTGTTCTTCGCTGCCCTGCTGGCGACGCCGTTCCGGGGTCGTGGTGTCTACCGCGCGCTGATCTTCGTGCCGCACATCGCGCCGACGGTCGGCACCGCCCTGGTCTTCGGCTATCTCCTGTCGCCCCTCGGCGGCGTCATCAACTACGCGCTCAGCGTGATGGGCGTCGCCCCGATCGGATTCCTCACCACCGAGCCGTGGGCCATGGTTTCCGTCATCGTCTTCTCGATCTGGCAGGGCGTCGGGTACTCGATGATCATCTATTCCGCCGCTCTCGCGAACATCCCGGCCAGCTACCACGAGGCTGCGAAGCTTGACGGCGCCGGTCCGTTCCGGCGGTTCTTCTCGATCTCGTTCCCGCTCATCGGCCCCACCACCGGGTTCCTTGCGGTCACTGGGGTCATCTCCGCCCTGCAGGTCTTCACCCAGGTGTACGTGCTGACCGGCGGCGGTCCGCTCCAGTCGACGGAGACGCTCCTGTACTACGTGTACGAGCAGGGCTTCGTGTACTTCCACGGCGGATCAGCCAGCGCTGCCGCCGTCCTCCTGCTGCTGTGCGGGATCGTGGTGTCGATCCTGCAGCTTCGAGTCCTCTCGCGGCGCGACGCCGCCGAGCTCGTGTGAGACGGCGGCGGACATGAGTCGTGCACTCCGGCTCCGCAGTGCCGCGCCACTCATCGCGCGGCACGCCGTCCTCCTGGTCGGCGTCGTGATCTTCTTCGGTCCGTTCGTCTGGATGCTCCTGACGAGCTTCAAGTCGTCGAGCGAAGCGCTCTCATTTCCTCCGACGTTCCTGCCGAGCGAGTGGCGGTTCGACAGCTACGCCGGCATCTTCACAGTGGCGCCGTTCGGCCTCTACTACCTCAACAGCACGATCGTCACGGTGCTGGCGACGTTCGGTCAGATCGTCACCAGTCTGGCAGCAGGCTACGCCTTCTCAAGGATGCGGTTCCGGGGCCGCACGGTGATCTTCGTCATCCTGCTCGCCGCGCTGATGGTGCCCTTCGAGGTCGTCTTCACGCCGCTGGTCACCCTGCTGTCCCAACTCGGCTGGCTGAACAGCTACCAGGGGTTGATCATCCCGAACGTGCCGTCGATCCTCGGCGCGTTCCTGTTCCGCCAGTTCTTCCAGTCGTTCCCGACAGAGATCGAGGACGCCAGCCGCATCGACGGCGCCGGCGTCTGGCGCCGCCTCTGGTCGATCATGGCGCCGATGGCCCGGCCCATGATCGGGTCGTTCGCGATCCTGTCATTCGTCTACAACTGGAACAACTTCTTCTTCCAGTTCCTCGTCACCACGAAGTCGAGGTACTACACGCTGCCAGTCGGACTGGCCGCGCTGCAGGGCGAGAACAACACCACGGACTTCAGCCTGCTCATGGCCGGATCCACGCTCGCGATCATCCCGGTCATCGTGGTCTTCCTCATCTTCCAACGGCAGCTCGTCTCCGCCATGTCCGGAGGCCTGCGCTAAAGCTTCCTCCTCACCCGCCCCCCTCTTCTCACCTTCAGGAACACGCATGACATCTCAATCCCTCCTCTCGTCCGCCCTCTGTCACCGCGCACGCGCCGGGATGGCCGGTGCCGCCGCGGCGGTCGTCGCACTCACGGTGACCGCCTGCGGCGGCTCGGTGACCGGCAACAACGGCGCCGATAGCGGCGGCCGGACAACCATCGTCGTATGGGCCGGCAGCACCGGCGCCACCGAGCCGCTGAAGCGGCAGCTCATCGACGCCTTCAACTCATCGCAGGACCAGTACACGATCGAGCTCGAGGTGCAGCCGGCCAGCGCCGACGCGCACGCAAGGCTCATCAACGCCATCAAGAACAAGCAGGGCCCGAATCTCGTGCTCGACGACGGCCAACCACAGAGCCTCGGTCAGGTCATCGCCATGGGCTCGGTCGTGCCGCTCGACGAGTACCTCGGCGCCGCTGATTCAACGCTCAAGAAGAGCGACTTCACCAAGGGGATGCTCGACACCGGAACCTTCAATGGCAAGGTCTACTCGCTGCCGACCCAGGGCGGCGACTACGCGCTCATCTACAACAAGGCGATGTTCAAGGCGGCCGGGATCGAGAAGCCGCCGGCCACCTGGGCCGAGCTACAGGCCGACGCCGCCAAGCTGACCATCGGCACCAAGCAGTATGGGATGTACCTTCCGATCGGCACCGGCGAGACCGCCCCGTTCTACTGGCAATCCATGCTGTGGAGCGCCGGGGGCGAGTTCATGAACGCCGACAACACCAAGGTCAAGTTCAACAGCCCGGCCGGGGTGAAGGCGCTGACGGCGTGGACGGACATGGTCAAGAACGGCACCGCCTATCCGACCAGCCTCAAGACGCCGAGCGACAACGGGAACACCGTCGCGATGACCTCCAAGAAAGCCGCGATGGCGATCAACGGCGCCTACAACCTCGGCGTGCTCGACCAGGCCCTCGGCAAGGAGAACATCGGGGTCGCGCCGCTGCCTCCCCTCGACAAGCCTGCCATGAACCTGGGATCGAACAACTCCTACATCCTCCAGGGCACGTCCGCTCAGCAAGACGGAGCCTGGGCGTTCCTGCAGTACTGGCTGACGCCGGAGGTGCAGGCGAAGTGGGACATCGCGAACGGCTTCCTGCCCACCAACAGCAAGACCGCCAGCGACCCCTCCTGGCAGAAGCACCTCGCCGAGAACCCACGCATCAAGGTGTTCGCCGACCAGCTGAGCTATGCCAACAGCCGCCCCTCGATCGAGGCCTACGCCGGAATCAGCGCCGCGTTGTCCGCCGAATTCGAGAAGGCCCTCCTGCAGAAGGTCTCGCCGGCCGAGGCGCTGAAGAACGCCGAGGCGGGCGCGACCACCGCGCTGAAGTAGTAGCCGTGCTCCCATCCGCTTCTCCCACCCGAAAGGCCGGTCCGTGACCATAACGACCTCCGACGCCGCTCGAGACGTCCTCGGACGACTGCTCGGACCAGACCGTGCCGACCGTTTCGAGCTGCTCGTCGATCACGGGCCCGGCAGCGAGTTCCGCATCGAGGACGCCAGGGGCAGGGTCCGAGTGACCGGCTCCCGCGTGCCCGATCTGCTGGCCGGCGTGCGCTGGTACGTCTCGCACGAGGCCCACGGGCACCTGAGCCGGCACGGCGATCGGATGCCGGAGCTGATACCGGCCCCGACCTCGCCCGTCCACCGCCACACCGGGCTCACGCATCGCTTTGCCCACAACCACACCGTCTCCGGGTACTCCGCGTCGTACTGGGACTGGCCCGAGTGGGAGCGCGAGATCGACTTCCTGGCCTGGTCGGGCACGACGCACGTGCTCGTCCTCACCGGGCAGGAGATCGTCTACCGCGACCTGCTGGTCGAGCTCGGCTTCTCCGACGAGGCGGCCCGCGGCTGGCTGAGCATGCCAGGACACATGCCCTGGCAGTGGATGGGCAACCTCCACAGCTACGCGGGCGGCCAGCCCGCTGAGCTGCTTGAGAAGCGCGCCGCACTGGGGCGCCGCATCCTCGACCGGATGCGGGAGCTGGAGATCACGCCGGTCCTGCCGGGTTTCGCGGGCTTTGTGCCGCAGGAGCTCGTGGACGGCCGGGACGACCTGTCCGCGGTACCGCAAGGGACGTGGCTGGGCTTCGTCCGGCCGACCTGGATCGATCCGACATCCCCCGGCTTCCGCGACATCGCGAACCTTTGGTACCGGCTGCAGGACAAGCGGTTCGGACCCTCGACGGCCTACTCGATGGACATCCTCCACGAGGGCGGAATCGCCGGCGGGATGAACGTCTCCTCCGCCGCCGCCAACCTGCAAGGCGCGCTGCTCGACGCACATCCGGACGCGACGTGGGTGTTGCAGGCCTGGGGCACGAACCCGACCGACGACCTGCTGACCGGCGTGGACCTCTCTCGCCTCCTCGTGCTGGACCTCAACGCGGACGACACCCCGCGCTGGCGGTCGCGCGACACGTTCCACGGGGCGCCGTGGGTGTTCGGCACCATCTCGACGTGGGGCGGCCGGCAGTACGTCTTCGGGAAGCTGCCCGAGATCTGCCGCCTGCCGGGCCTGCAGAACACGGGACGCCTGTGCGGCACCGTTCAGGCGGCGGAGAGCCTCGAGAGCAATCCGGTCGTCGACGACCTGCTGGCCGACGTGATCTGGCACGACACCGAGATCGATCTGGACGACTGGATCGCCGGCTACGTCCAGCGCCGCTACGGCACCGACGCCGAGCCGGCGATCCGCGCCTGGCGCGCCTTCGTGCGCACCGCGTACGGCCAGTACATCGGCGATGACATCGACGGGACCAACGCGGGCCCCGACTCCCTCTTTGTCGCGCGCCCCGCGCTCGACCTCGAGCGGGCGATCGAGTGGCGCCCCCGCATCGTGCCATACGACGTGAACGAGTTCGAGGCGGGATGGCGTGAGCTCATCAAGGCCGCGCCGCAGGCGGGCGAGTCTGGCCCCTATCGTCACGACCTCGTCGATGTCACCGTCCAGGTGCTGTCAAATCGGAGTCGCTGGCTCCTGGCTCAGATCCGCGACGCCGGGGACACCGCGGCGGTGGACCGGCTCTCGGCGTGGTTCCTCCGGATGGTCGGGCAGTGCGACGCCATCCTGGGCACCCGCGCCGAGTTCCTGCTCGGCACCTGGCTGGCCCAGGCAGCCACAACCGCCGGGCGCGAAGGCGTCGACGACATCACGACGCTCGTCACGACCTGGGGCGACACCGCTGCAACGGACGACCTGCACGACTACGCCGCCCGACACGCGGCCGGCCTCGTGGCCGGCTACTACGCGAAGCGCTGGACGCGGTTCTTCGACGACCTGCGTGAGCACCGCGAAACGACCGACTGGTTCGAGATGGAACGAGGATGGGCGCGGGAGCTGGCCGATGCGCCCACCGAGCCGCTGGGCGATACGGTCGCCGTCGCGGAGGCGATCGCGGCCTCGCTGCCCCCGATCGACCCGCCACCGGTCACCGTCACGCTCATGGCCGAGCATCGGCCGGAAGGAACAGTGATCACGGCGGCCGTCGCCAACGAGGGAAGTGTCGACGTCCGGCTCGACCGGGCCCGGCTGATCCGCCCGGTGGCCCATCCGCTGCTGAACCTCCACGGCATCCTCAGCCCGGGCGAGACGCGCGAGCTGAGATGGGAGCTACCGGACACGTGCACCGGGACCGCCGAGGTCGCCGTATACACCGACCCGTCGAGCCTCACGACCCACGTCCGTCGAGCCCGCACATCAGTCCCCATTTAGCGTCTACTACACCCGCAATAGCGAGGACCACGCCCGTCGGTCGAGTAGCCGGTGAAGCCGATTGCACGGCCAAGTGTCACCTGTCAAACTGGTGATGTGAAGCATGTCTTTCTGTGCGGAAACCCCGCGCTCGACCTGGCCTGCACGCTCCGGGCGCGCCGCACCGAGCGCTTCGAGACACTCGACGTCCCGGACCGGCTCGGCGCCTGGTATCTGGAGTCCGGCATCGTCGACGCCGTCTCCCCCTGCCGGGAGGCGGATCTCGTCCAGGCGGTGGCGGTGCGGGAGGCCATCTTCGCACTGGTCACCGCCAGGCTGGCGGGCGACGGGTACGACGACGAGGCGCTCACCCTGGTGAACGAGACGGCGCGCAAGCCTGCCGCGGCGCCCCAGCTCACCGCTGAGGGGCGGTGGGTCGAGGCGACCCCGGCGCAGGCGCTGTCCACCGTGGCGCGGCACGCCGTCGAGCTGCTCAGCGGGCCGGAGGTGCCGCTGATGAAGGAGTGCGCCAACCCCGAGTGCACCAAGATCTTCATCGACCGGTCGCGTGGCGGGCGGCGGGAGTGGTGCGGCATGGAGTCCTGCGGCAACAAGGTCAAAGCCGCGGCGTACCGGGCGCGCAAGAAGGAGGCCCAGGCGGCCGGCGCTCGCTGATCCTGGCGGCTGCTATGGTGAAAGACGCTTGAGATCGGAAGCTAGGAGACCAGACTTGGCAGGTGACGACGACATCTCCGGGTGATACCGGAGGTTGACCGGCCCCGGCAGGCGCACATGACCGCCGCCGATGTGGCCCTCGTCGTCGTTC
>NZ_JBFAMX010000529.1:0-7173 GCF_040659615.1 Nonomuraea sp. NPDC049784 | reverse complement strand
GGCCGTGGCCGATCCTGGTCGCCTTCCTGAGAGGCTGCGCGGCTCGACGGCGCTTGCCAGCGACTCGGCCGACACGTGGGCGGGGCTGGTGGAAGAGGTCTTCCAGCACGTGGACCCGGCCACGTACCCGCACCTGGGGCTGCTGGTCCACGCCCTGGTCCGGCGTGCCATGGCGGACCCCACGCCCGAGGTGGCCGACCGGCTCGAGGAGCTGCTGTTACAGGAGTCGGTACGCTCGCCCGACCCTGCCTGGGCGCCCGGTGCGCTCGCGCTGCTGGGCGGCGGGCTGGTGCGGCTGTTCGGGGTGACGGGGGAGCGGGAGCACATCGACGACGCGGTGCACCTGCTGTTCAGGGCGGCGCTGGCCGAGCCGTCCCACGCAGCGGAGCTGGCCACGGCGCTCGGCATGGCGGCGTTCGGCGACGAGGAGCTGGTCAGGGCGTATCTGGCGGCCGCGGAGACGGCGCCGCGCAGCCAGGACAGGTCGCGGGCCCTGCTGGCGCTGGTCGAGCTCGCCCACGCGCGGTCGGCGGGGTCGTTCGCCGACCGCGATCTGCTGGCCTTCATCAGGGTGGGGCAGTGCGCGCTGGACTTCTGGCACGAGCAGTGGGCCCACCCCGGCGTGCTGGCCCCGTACGCGGCCGGGCTGGTCGAATGGTTCATCGTCACGGGAGACGAGCGCTCGCTCGAGGCCGGCACGGAGATGCTGGAGGCCCTCCACGTGACGCCGGACGAGACGGCGCGGGGGCTTGGCAGCGACCCGGTCGTCCGGCTCGGCCTGCTGGGCGGCCGCCGCTGGAAGCGTTACGGCGTCACCGGAGAGCCGGCCGACCTGGAGAGCGCCATCGAGATCATGCGCGAGGCGGCCGGGCTCGCGCCGAGCGGGCACCCGGACCGCGCCAGACTGCTCGCCAACCTCGCGAACGCCCTGCTCAGGCGGGCCGTGGTGACCAGGGGAGACCCCGCCGAGCCGATCGCGGCCGCCCGCGCCGCGCTCGCGGCCCACGGCGAGCGGGACCCGGCCAGGGCCAGGGTGCTGCTGATGCTCGGCCAGGCGCTCCAGCTGGACCTCAGCGCGGACAAAGCCGACGAGGCCGTCGCCGCGCTGCGCGAGGCCCTGGCGGCCGGTGAGCGGCTGGCGTTCCGCGCGGAGGCGTACGAGCTGGTCTCGGAAGTGCTGCGGTGGCGGGCCACACAGGCGGGGCGGGTGGAGGACCTGCACGAAGCGGTGGACGCGGCCCGCCAGGGCCTCGAGCTGGCCGTGAAGACCTCCCGCGACCAGGCGCCCGCGCAGCGGGTGCTGTGCCGGGCGCTGCTGGCGCGCTTCTCCGCCCAGGGCGACGTGCGTGACCTGGGGGAGGTGCTCGCGCTCGCCAGGGACGGGGACCCCGAGCTGCTGACCCGGCTCGGCGCGGTGCTCGACGGCCCGCTGCCGCCGGACCAGCAGCTCGCCCAGTCCGCCACCGAGCTGGCGCTGGCCCTGCCTGACCTTCCGGACCTTCCGGATGGCGAGGTGGCGGTCAAGCTGCTGCGCTACGCCGAGCGGCAGGCCGACTCGCCCGGCGAGTTCCTGCTGGAGGCCGGGCAGCGGCTGAGCGAGCTCGGGCGGCGGCGCACGGCCTGCGTCGTGCTGGGGCGTGCCGCGGAGGCGTTCGGCGTCGGTGTCCGGATGGCGTACGCGCTGTCGGCGCAGGGGCTCATCTACCGGGAGCTGGACGAGCTCGACCTGGCCCTCGAGTCCTTCGAGCGATCGGCGGGCGTCTACCGCTCGCTGGGTGAGGCCGGCTCGGAGGCGCTCCAGCTCGGGCACATGGGCCTGGTCCTCCTCCAGGCGGGAGACCCTGCTCGCGCCCTCGAACACCACCAGCTGGCCATCGCCCTGTGCGAGAGCGCCGGGCTGGCCGTGGAGGAGGCGGCCCAGCAGGGGCACGCGGCCGAGGCCTGCCTGGCGGCCGGCGACCCCGTCGGCGCCGTCGCCTGCGCGGCCAGGGCACGCGAGCTGTATGTCGAGCTCGGCGAGGCGCAGCCGGCGGCCCTGGTGCTCGTCCCCGCCGCCAGGGCGGCCCTCGACCAGGACGATCTCACCGCCGCGGGCGAGCTCATCGCCGCGTGCGCCATCGAGCTGGAGGCCGCCGGGGCGTGGGAGGAGGCCTGCAGGACGCTCGACGCGCAGGCCGTGCTCCTGGCCGGGCGCGGCCACCCCGGCCAAGCCGCCGCCTGCGAGACGCGGCTGGTGGAGATCGTGCGGCGCAGGGGGGAGCGGCGCGAGCCCGCCGACGAGTGGTACCGCATCGCGCGCCGCCGCCGGGCCCGCGGCGACGCCGACGGCGCCAGGATGGCCTTCCAGCTGGCCGAACGCGAGTACGAAGTCCTCGGCCACTACGACGGGGCCGCCTCGGTCCGCTACAACATGGCCGTGCTCGCGTACGGGGAGGGGGAGACGGAGCGGGCGCTGGAGGAGTTCGGGGCGGCGGGGCAGGCGTTCGCCAGGCTGCGGGCTTCCGCGAAGGAGGCTTCCGCGCTGACCATGCGTGCCACCTGCCTGACCGTCCTCGACCGCTTCGACGACGCGCTGGCCGATCTCGAACGCGCGCTGGAGCTGGCCACCGCGGAAGGCGATCCGGAGACCCAGCTCACCGCCACGCTGGGGCTGGCCGCGCTGGACGTGCGGCTGGGTTCGTGGCAGGAGGCCGGGGAACGGCTGAACACGGCGCTGGGGCTGGCCGCCGGGGATCCGCTCAAGGAGGCCGTCGTACGCGACCGGCTGGCCGCGCTGGCCGCCCGTACCGGTGACCTGGAAGCGCAGGCGGAGGCGCTGGAGCTGGCGGTGGCCGGGTTCCGCGTGAGCGGCCGGCCGGGGCTGGCGGCGCTCACCTCGATCAAGCTCGGCTTCGCCCTGGAGGAACGCGGCGAGTTCCGCCGCGCCCGAGCGGCGCTCGAAGACGGCCTCACCGGTCTCGACCCGGCACTCGCGGCCCTCGGCTCGATGCCGCCCGGCGGCTCGGCGGAGTCGGGTGGCTCGGGGGTGCCCGGCGGCTGGCCGGAGTCCGGAGGCTCGGCGGAGGAGGGCGGCTCGGCGGAGCGCGGCGGGTCCTTCGAGCTCATCGCGGCCATGGGCGGGGGGCTGGACGCGGAGCTGCTGTCGCGGCTGGCGAGCATCCAGCTCACCCTCGGGGACGTGACCCGCGGCCACGCGACCTTGGCCGAGGCGATCAGGGCGGGCGGTGACCAGACGGAGCGGCTGGAGACCTGGCTCAGCATCGAGGAAGCGGAGGCCGCAGGTGACCTGGAGACCGCCCGCGCCCTCGCCGAGCAGGCCGTGTACAGCCACCCCATCGTCTCCGGGCAGGGCGTGAACGGCCGCCCCATCGTCTTGGAGCACTACTCGTTCCTGCTGGCCAAGCTCTCCGCCTTCTGCCGCGCGCTGGGAGATCTGGAAGCCGCCCACGCGTACGCCGCCCGCGGCTACGAGCTGCGCGACCACCTCATGATCGACCACCTGCGCAACCTCGGCGCGGCGTCCAGGCAGCTGGGCCGCCTGGACGAGGCCGCCGAGCACCTCTCCCAGGCGGTCGCCCTGGCCCGCGACTCCGACGCCGTGCTCCCCGCCGATCTCGTGCAGACCCTCGACCTGCTTGGCCGCATCCGCACGGACCAGGCCCGCTGGGAGGAGGCCGCCCGCGCCTTCGAGGAGGGACTGGGGCTGCTGTCCTCGCCGATCTGGCGCCCGTTGCGGGCATCCTTGCTGGCCGGACGGGCCGCGCTCCACCTGAAGCTGGGCGAGCTCGCGGAGGCCGAGGCCATGTACCGGGAGGCCATCTCGATCGGGGAGGAACGGGGCAGCCGGGGCAGTCTCGCGGACGGCTACGCCGACCTGAGCCTGGTCTGCGCGCTACGAGGCTCGACGGACCAGGCCGGCGTCTTCGCCGGACGGGCCCTTGACCTCGAACGCGCCGCCGGACGGACCCGCGGCGTGGTTCTCGCCCTCATCATGCGTGCTCGCCTAGAGGACCCCGCCCCGGCCGGGGTCTCGCTGGCGGAGGCCCTGGCTCTGGCTCAGGAGATCGGCTTCTGGCCCGGGGCGGCCCTCGCCCTGAGCCGCCTGGGCACGCTCGATGTGGCCGCCGCGTCGTACGCCCGCGCCCACTGGCGGCTGACCGAGGCCGTCGAGCTGCTGGAGGAGCTCGGGCACGACCTGGAGCTGGGGATCGCCCTGCACAACCGGTCTCTCGCGGCGGAGGAACTGGGGGATCTACCGGGCGCGCTCGCCGACGCTGAGCAGGCCTACGAGCTGGGTCACGCCTCCGATGACAGGGTCATCGAGCTCGCCGTGCGCCTGGGGCACGGGATGACGGCCTGGAGGCACGCGGAGCAGGCCAGGTCCAGCACGCTGGCCGCCCAGCTCGGCCTCGGGCATGTGCCCGGGGCGGTGTGGCGCGTCGGCGAGGACCGGCACGTGATCGACGATCTCGGCGATCGGCGCCGGCCCGCGCCGAGTAGCGTGCCCAGTGAGCTGCTGGAGGCCGAGCGACGCGGGCTCGGCACCGTGCGGACGCTCATGTCGGCCGCGCGCAACACCCGCGACCCGGCGGAGGCCGCGACGCTCATCCGGCGGGCCCGTACCGCGCGGGGCGGCGTGGAGGCGCTGTGGCGGCGCATGGAGCCTCTCGCCCCCGACTACGTCGCACTGCGCCGGGGCACTCCACCCGACCGGCTCCAACTCGACACCCTCGTCACCCCCGGCCGGCCAGGCGGAGCCGTCGCCCTCGTCGGCTTCCACGTCGGCGAGGAGACCGTAACGGTGCTCGCCCACCGCACCGGCTGGCCCGAGCCGCGCGCTTTCCCGACCACAGTCGGCCGCGGCCTGCTGGCCGACTTCACCGCCACCATCGACGGGCGGCGGCCGGACCTGCTGGACATCGAGGCGCGCCGCCACCGCGCCGCCCTCTGGCGCCGCCTGGCCGACCTCCTGCTCGCGGACGTGCTCGACGCGCTCGGCGACGGCCTGGACCACCTCTACCTGGTCCCGCACGCCGAACTCCACCGAGTCCCGCTCCACGCCCTCGCCCCGAACGGCCGCCCGCTCCTCGAACGCTTCCCCGTGACCTACGCCCCCTCCGTCGCCGCCCTGGCCCGCCTCGCACAGCGGACCTCCTCGACCGCGACCCAGTCGCTGGCGTTCGGGTATACCGCGGAACCCGAGGGCCGGGCCGTACTCGAAGCGGCGGCACAGGACGCCGCCGCTCTGCTCGGCACCCAGCCCCTCACCGGCCCGGCCGCCACCGCGACCAGACTCCCCGGCTCCTGGGACGTGGTGCACCTGTCGTGCCACGCCGTGTTCGACTCCAGCGACCCGTTCGGCTCGGGCATCAGGCTCGCCGACGGCCTCCTGACCGCCAGGCAGCTCATGAGCATGACCGTGGACGCCGGGCTCGTCGTCCTCACCGCACTCGAACGCGGGGTCATCGGTGGAGAGGGCCTGGCCCACGCGCTCCTGCACGCGGGCGCCAGGTCGGTGCTCCTCCCGCTGTGGCCGGTCTCCGCCGAGGTCACCAGGGCCCTGATGCGCGACCTCCACACCAGGTTGCGTGCCGGCACGGGCCCGGCGCAGGCGCTGCGCGAGGCCGTGCTCGAACTACGAGACCTCTACGGTCCCGCCGAGCCCGACCTGTGGGCCGCTTACGTCCTGGTGGGCCTTTGAGCGAGCACCTCGGCCAGCCGGTCCATGGACTCACGCCCGCCCCGCGGCCCGTCGGCCCGCACGATCGCGTCCCGCGCCTCCACCGACTGGTGCACGGACTGGGCGACGTACCGCGTCCCGCCCGGCACCTCCTCCAGGGTGACCGTCTCCAACGCCACATCCCCGGGCCAGCCCTCGAACTCCCAGGTCCGTACGAACCGCTCAGGCGCCACCACGTCGTGGTAGACACCCCCGAAGCCGTACTCCCGGCCACGGGCGTCGATGTTCACATACCGCCACAGGCCGCCCCGGCGGACCTCCAGCAGATCGACGCGAGTGGTGAGGGAGTGCGGCCCCCACCACCGGGGCACCAGCTCCGGGTCGGTGACCACCCGGAACACCTTCTCCCGGGGAGCGTCGAAGACGCGGATCATGACGATGTCCTGGCGGCCGGGTTCGATCACGAACTCCGTGTCACTCATGCTCACCCTTCTGGATCTTCTTGATCTCCTGCTCGAGCCGGTCGAACCGGTCGCTCCAGCGGTCCCGGTAGCGGCCGATCCACTCCGAGGCGCCGTCCAGCGGCGCCGTCTCCAGGCGGCAGGGCCGCCACTGCGCGTCACGGCCCCGGCTGATCAGCCCGGCCCGTTCCAGCACCTTGAGATGCTTGGAGATGGCCTGGAGGCTGATGTCGAACGGCTCGGCCAGCTCGTTCACCGTCGCCTCGCCCTCGGCCAGCCGGGCGAGGATCGCGCGCCGCGTCGGGTCCGCCAGCGCCGCGAAGGTGAGGCTCAGCCGGTCCTCGGGCAACTCAGTAGTCCACGATCGCGCCGCAGGAGATGTTCACGGTCGCGGAGGTCATGGTCCTGGCCCGGTCCGAGGCCACGAAGGCGGCGACGTCGCCCACGTCGGCCAGCGTCGCCGTCCGCTTGAGCAGGGTCGGCTCGCGCAGCGCGGCCTCGAGCCCGTCCCTGCCGGGGTAATCGCCGGGCAGGCTCTCCGGCACGCCGCACGTGACCATGGTGACGACGCGGACGCCGTACGGGCCGGCCTCGCACGCCCACTGCCGCCGGATGCCCTCCATGGCGTCGAGCGCGACCTTGAAGCCGCCGAGCCCATGCGCCGTCTGGGGCCCGCTGCCGCCGAACATCAGGATCACCCCGGACCCGCGGGGGATCATGTGCTTGACGGCTGCCCTGGTGGTCAGGAACTGCGTACGCGCGGCGGCCCCGATCGGCTGCAGGAAATCCTCGACGGAGATCTCGAGCAGCGGCTTCTGCACGTCCTGGACGCCGATGGCGTTGAACGAGACGTCGATGCCGCCGGCCCGGCCTGCCACCGAGTCGGCGAACGCGCCGACCGCCTCCTCGTCCAGCGCGTCCACCAGGGCCGTCTCGGCGGCCCCTCCGGCGGCGCGGACGTCCTGGGTGGGGGTCAGCACCGTGATGTCGTCCAGGTCGAGGGCGTGGGCGATGGCCTTGTGCATGTGCTCG
>NZ_JBFAMX010000528.1:0-7177 GCF_040659615.1 Nonomuraea sp. NPDC049784 | reverse complement strand
CAGCCTTCGACGAAGATGAGATCGCCGTAGCGTACGGTCAGGCGATCGCAGACGGTGTGGACGGTGCGCGGCCAGCGCCAATGACGGCTGCCGCAGATCAGTACGCAGGACAGATTCGGACGGAGCATCACGCTCTCCCCCTGAGGTTGCGACCAGGCGATCAGCGGCACAGGGCAAGGCGGGTTCCGCCGACTGTGCCGCTGCCCGCGCCGCCGTGATCTGGCGGCGCCCTCATGGGGCTTTGGTTGCTTGCTCGGAGCGTGGTCAGGCGTGAGGTGAGCTCTAATACTCGACCGGGCCTACCGCACGATCAACGGCCGTAGCAGGCGGCGGAGAACGAGGGCCTGCTTCGGGTGATGAACGACAGAGGGCGGCCGGTTAGCTGGCGGCCGCCAGAACGCAAGCCATCGGATGCTGGCGTGGTACGAAAGGTTCAGGGGTGAGGTGGCACACGTTCGGGTCGGCGTCGTCACCCTGCGGAGGGGCCGCTTCCCAGCGCATCGTGAACCCACCGCCCAGGTCCACGATGATCGTCCTCATCGTGCCAGTGCCCTGGTCGGTGAACGATCGGCCCATGTTCCTCAGGCGCTCGGCGATCACGTTCATCACAGCGGCGTCCGCAGAAGGGACCACCTTGACGGCGTGCGTCGGCAGGGCCTCATTCGGCAGCGATTCCAGCAGCCGAAGCAGGGTTTCCATGCTGGCGAAGCGGTGGATGCGTTCCATGCGGGGATCCATGATGGCGAACTCCTTGCGAACCAGGGTCAGCGAGACAGCACCGAAAGGGGGGAGGGAGACGGCGACCGGCTCAGCTCAACGCAGCTAGTCAGCCGTCGGACGGTAGAGCCCCTCGCGCCAGGCCGGTTGAAGTCGGCGGGCGCGAGGAAGGTGAATACTCCAGGGGGTCCCGGGTCCGGCGAGACCTGTGCCAACAGGACTGCGATCCGAACCCGGGGTCCTATGTGGTTAGAACGGCGGCTGACCGGGCTGACCCTGGGGCTGACCGGGCACCCCGTACCCGTACCCGTTCCAGGTGCCGCTCGCCGGCGGTGCACCGGCCGTGGCGCCTGCCATCGCGGGATCGCCCTGATGGGGAGCCCATCCCGCCTCGGGGCCGGGCACGGACGTCCAGTTCTGGTCGGCAGCCCCCGCCGGAGCGGGTGCGGATGGGCGCTGCCGCGTGGCGTTCTGCCAGTCCTCGGGGGCTCCCTGGTCCCGCGTACGGGAGGTCACTGCAGCGGTCGCGTTCGCCAGAGACGGACCGGCCGAGTCCACCTCGATCTCGTAGACGGTGCGCTTCTCGCCTTCCTTCGTCTCATACGAGCGCTGCCGGAGCCGTCCCTGAACGAGAACCGCCATGCCCTTCTTGAAGGTCTCACAGATGTTCTCGGCCATCTTCCGCCAGGCGTTGCAGGTCAGGAAGATGCTGTGACCGTCCTTCCACTCGTTGGAAGAACGGTCCATGTAGCGCGGGGTGTGCCCGATCCGGAACCGGGTGACGGCCTCCCCGGTCGGGGTGAAGCGCAGCTCCGGGTCTTCGACCAGGTTTCCGGTCATGATGATGATCGGCTCGTTCATTCCGAACTCCCTCTGAGACGGGAGTGAGCCCTGGTGGCTCGGGGATCCCGTCCCGACAGGGCATCCGGACCCTTCCGGCGAGCAAGAGGGGTGCAAGGGATCTTTCCGGCCGCCGGGCCGTCAAGATTTTTTGCGCCTTCGCGCCCTTGGGGTTGGGGCGTGAGGCGAAGGCGCAAAAAATCTTGTAAGGGCGGCTGGAAGGCCCTTGCGGCCCGGCTCGACGGAGGGTCAAATGCCTGCGGTCGGGGACGGGATGTCCGTCGCCATCAGGCCAATCTTCACCACCTGTACCCTCACCGGGTCTTTCTCGGGTGGCGCGGCGCCCTTGGGCCCCCGCCACCCAAGGTTAACCGGGGGATCTGCCGGGCGTTGGAGCCAGTTGCTGGGGCCGCGGCGCGGAGGCGGGCGCGCGCCGTGCGGGCTGCGCGGGACTAGCGCTCATCCGGTCTGCAGTGCTGGAGCGCGTGGCAGCAGCCTGCTGCCGGGCAGATTCACGATCGGCAGTCTGCGCTGCTGCCGGGATGGGCCGATTCGGCAGTGCGGGCACGGTGTTGATGTAGTTGATCAGATTGGCGTGATCAACCTCAAACCACTGTTGGCGGCCGTTCTTGAGCCGCAGGCTCCACAGCATGATCTTTGGGTTGTCGCTGGGCGACATGAAGACTTCGGCGATCGGTCCGCCCGGAGGTCCAGGCACCCTGGTCGGCCGGTCCAGCCCTCCCAAGAGGCCGTCGTGGCGGATAGGGACGGCGGAGGGCCAGCCCTCCGTGCGCCAATAGGTCACCTGTGGCTGATCAGCCCGCCAGGACAGCTCTGCCCGCTGGGGCTTACGCCCGCCGGGTTCGTAGGTTTGCATCTGCATGGGTTCCCGCACCTGTGAAGGCGGCTGCTGCGAACCCGGGTGCTTCGCCGGCGCCCCTTCGTGGGACTTAGCAGCCGCTGGCGTTTCGGTGCGTCGGGCTGCGTCAGCGGTGAGCGTTGGCAGGCTCGGCACGGCGTTGATGTGGTTGACCAGGAGAGCCTGAGGGATTTCGTAGGAGGCCTGTCGTCCATTGCGTAGGCGCACGGTCCACAGCGCGGTGGCAGGGCTGTTGGGGCTGGGCGCCATGGCAATTTCGGCCACCGGGTCCTGGCCAGGCGCGCTCGTCGCTTGCCGAATGCCTTTCATCAGGTACTCGTGCGGGATGGGCAGCGGGAACTTCCACCCTTCCATGTACCAGTACGTGACGTGCGGTTGGTCGGCCCGCCACAGCAGTTGCCCACGCGCCGTTTCGCGGAGATCGCCGGTGACCGCCTGCGCCTGGAATTGCTGCCGGACCAGCGGCTGCGCAGCCGTGGCGCGGCCGGTGGCCATTTGCTGCCGCGAGACTTTCTCAGCCGCCAGGTCGGCGCGTGACTTGCGGGCCGGGTCAGCCTGGCCGAGAAAGCGAGTGATGTCGCTGCGGTTCACGTTCAGCCAGAGACTGTCACCGTTGGGCAACTGCACCGACCACGCCAGGGCTGAGTCGCTCGTGGCTGGTTGGATGCGCAGCCCGCCCTGGGTGAATCCGTTCACGCGAACCTGACCGGCCAGGCCTGCCCGTATCGCTGTGAGCGGAACCGGCAAAGGGGTGTCCCACCCGGGCTGGTCCGGCACGCTCAAACGAGCGATGTCTGGGGCCTGGCGTTCGTAGAACAGCCATGCTGTGCGCCGCACTGGCTGGCCGGCGGATGTATAGACGAAGATGGACAGTTTTTGTCTCACTTCGCCGAGCTTGAGTGACTGGTTGACGAGCTGGTTTTGGCGCAGCTTGTTGTCCGCGCGTTCGAGGATGCGCTCAGCACGTTGGGCCTCACCCTCACCGCGCCGGTCGGGGTCGGGCAGGCGTCGGAGGAACTGCTGCACCTTCTGCGTGGAGGTGGCGAAATAGGCCGCGGGGCGGCCATCGGGCTGCAGGTCGAGGCCGAACCACAGCTGTTTGCCCTTGGGGGCCATGCGCACGCCTTGCACCGACACATCGCGTTCGGTGCCGGCGGCCAGGGCATCACGGGGGATGGTCAGCGGCCGCGGTCGCCCTTCCACCGTGACTTCGATCATGTCGGGGTCGTTGCGCTGGGCGCTTAGCCACGCCTGCTGCCGGATCGGTCCGTCGGGACTCGGCACGAAAATGGCGATCTTGGCCATGATGTGCGGGTCTGGCGGAGGGCGGCGGGGGCTGGCCGTGGCGGTCAGGCCGCGGTTGCCGGTCAGCGTCTCGCGGAAGGCCTTGGCGCGGCCGGGGATGCGCTCGGCGATCTTGGCCTGGGTTTCCGGGTCAGGCCACGGCAGGATGCCGACCACGAGAATAGTGTCGCGGTAGTCCTCGATCGGCTCGCTGGAGGCCAGTCGGGAGGTCGCCGACTCAACAGGGGTCGCGTTCGCGCGACGCATCTGCTCGTAGCGTTCCTGCGTTGCCAGCCCGCGAGCGAGCGCGCTTGTGCCGCTCTTGAGGGAGGCGATGGCGCTCGCCAGCGTTTCCATGCGCAGGCGGGCTGGCCAAGCAGAGTGGGACAGCACCGGCGCGGCCAGGACTTGGGTTACACCTGCCCGGTTGAGCTGCTGCGCCTGCTGGCGTTGCTCTTCGACGAGCTTCGGCCGGTACGTCAGGCGTGTGGTGGCCCTGCCGTCATAGACGGGCACCAGGTCCTCGCCCTCGACCGGGGCGTGCACCACGTTGGCCCGGGGCGCCAGCGGGGAGCGGACGATGTCATAGATGATCTGATAGGTGGGCTGCTGGTCCGGTGCCGTGCTGACATAGCGGGGCCGCAGCCCCGTCAAGTCGTATTCTTCAGCGACACGCTGGCTGGCGGCGCTCGGCGGCGGGGTGCCTGCGGGCGGTTCACGGTGGACGTCGCCGCTTTGCTGGCCGCTCATGGCCAGGCTGGTAAGTTCTTCCCGGACCGCCCTTTTCAGCGGCCCAGGCGGTAGCGCGTTCCACTCGAGTTCGGCTGCCGCGTTGAAGCGCAATTCATACTTGCGAGCCTGTGGCAGTGCAGTGGCAATGGAGCGCTCGAAGTCTTCTTGGGGCGTCCGTTCGGCGTTGCGGACGCGCGGGCGCTGCGCCACACGCGGTGCCAGACCGTTGTTCGCGCGGACGGCGTCGTTGCGGTCGCCGACTCTGACGATTTCGGCGCCGGGACTGCTTCTGAGCGCCTTGGAATAGGCCAGCGGCTGCTTGGCGTTGGTGGCCAATTGATGGACCAGCGTGCGTTCCTGCAGCGCGGTCACCCGCTCGATGATGAAGTCCTCGCTGAGCGGCTGAGGCTTGACGGCGAGAATCTGCACAGCGTCGCGGCCCGTGGGTGATTGCCTGGCGGGAACCACCCGGTACAGGATGCGGCCTTGCACGCGCGGCATCGTCCGTTCGGCGGCCACTATTTTCGCATCGGTGTGCGAGGCGTCAGCGGGCAGCACCGCCAGCACCTGCACGGTCGCTCGCCCAACCGGCGCTTTCGTCTTTTTGAGTTTCCGTTCGTTGGTGACGCGGGCCTCAGGCCACGGCGAGCTGGTGTAGGTGTAGAGCACGTGGTGTTTGTCGTCCAACTCCGCGCGATAGAGGTGCTCCAGCAAGGGGTTGGTGGAGCGGAGCCAATCGTGCTTGCCTTCCTTGTGCCAGGCGTCGAAGTCTTTGGCCTTGAGGTGCGCGAGTTCTTCGATGGTGTCCAGAGCCTTGCATGCTGCTTTGAACGGCAGCGCGTCGAGCTCCTGCTCCAGCTGAGCCGTGACCGTCAGGAGGTTTCTGGAGGGGTTGATCAGCGACCGCAGCTCGCCTTCGAACGAGAGGCGCCGCTGGCCGAGCTCATCGAGGCTGACGAGGGCGAAGTCTGCTTCGTACCATTTGCCGATCTTCTTGGGATCGCCTGCGAGTCTGCCCTCAGAGCTATGAAGGTCGTAGACCAGGCTCTGTACCCGCATGACGGCTTGAGCCAGGTCGCCTGAGCCGGCTTGGCCGTCATGCTGTAACGCGACCAGATCGTCCTTGCTGCCGGGTTCCCAGATGATGTCCCGGCGGGGTCTCACGTCGAGCTGCGCCTTCGGCGGCGGCCGGTGGCTGCGGTCGGCCTTGATGGTGGGCCCGGAGTCGAATTGTCGGGCGTCGTCATCGACTTGTCGTCGATCTGGACCGGCAACCTCCTCGGCATGCCCGTCGCCCCAGGTTCGGTCGACGCGATGGGTCCAAGCGTCGACTTCTCGGTCAGCCATCGTGACCCCGCTGATCGGAGACCAGCCAGCTTTCTGGTGGGGACATGTCCTCCGGCTCAGGGACGTCGCCTTCAGTCAGATCCTCCTGGTCTTCCACGGGCATCACAAACGCCTCACCAGAGGCGGCCTGCACCTGGTGTAGACGCCACGCGTGCTGGAGAGCCGCCAGGACCTCCTTGGAGATCAGGTATGCCCGCTCGCCGTTGGCGGTGACGACTTCCACCAACTCGGCCGCGGCTCCAGCAGCGTCGAGCGCCGCCACGCGCTCAGCCAGCTCACCGGAGACAACTACCGCCGCCGCGTCCGGCTCGTCATGGGAAGGGATCATCCTTCCGTTATAGCGCTTTCACCGGCGTCTCCGACAGTCTTGACTCAATAATGTCAAGACGGTGCGGCCGCCTCATGAGGAACAGGGGCCCTCTCGGAACAAGCTTCTCCGTCGAGCGAGATCATTGCGGATATCCGGCTTGAGCCATAGAGCGCACCTGTTCCGGCTCCTGGGATCCGGCCGATCACGTGGGGACAGGTTCGTCGCGGATCATTGAAACCCACGGACGTATTGGACCTCGGAGTCGCCTACGGTCAGCCGCCGGTCTCATCAGTGGTGCCAGGCTGACCGAGAGGCCACCGATGCGATCTTTATACTAGAAACCATACAGAAGGTGAATTCTGTTTGGTTTAGGCCAATGAATCCCTTTTTACTGGACGTAGATCACCGTGACGGTTGGGTTCGTGGTCAGCGCCGCCTCCGCCACCGCTGCACCGGTCGCTCTTCACATCTCACGGTCGGCCACGCCGCGACGGGGTCGCTCAGCGGGCCTGACGGCTCGTTTTGCGGTGGATTCACCTCCCCGGGGGCCCGCCTCGCCGCGCCATACCGCGGGTGCCTGCCCTGGGCTGTGCCTTCGCACCCCGCTCACGCTCAAGCTGTTCTCGTCGCGCTCGGGCTCGCGCCCGGGCCAGGTTGGCGTCGCGTGGGTCGGGCTGTTCGCTGGCAGCGTCCTGAACAGGCGGAGAGGCGATTTGCCGCTGGTCGCGGCGTCGTCGTTCTTCGTCGGCGGCGACCCGCGCAGCTGCCTCGTCGGCGCGTTGCCAGCGCTGGGGGTCGACATTGGCCGACCCAGCGGCTGCCTCGCGTGCGAGTTCTTGAATGCGCAGGGCCGCCCGGGGAGATGCCGCCGCCAGCATGCGGCGGGCGTTCTCCGCCGCTTCATGCCACTGCTGTGAGCGCAGTAGCGCAGCTTGTTGGCGGCGATGTTCAGACGCCGGGTCTTGCTGGGCAGAGGGAGTAGGGGCAGGAAAGCAGCGTTGGCTGGGTGGTAGGCCCGGCTGGCCCGAGGCGCGGCACCAGGCGCGCAGTCGGCCCCGCATGAGAAA
>NZ_JBFAMX010000527.1:0-7205 GCF_040659615.1 Nonomuraea sp. NPDC049784 | reverse complement strand
GGCTTGAGCAGCGTCAGCCCCTCGGCGCCCACGATGCCGCCCTTGGGCAGCAGCCCGCAGTGGACGGCGAGCATGGGCGTGATCGTCACCGGGATGCGCGTCTCGCGGGTGAGCAGCTCGGCGAAGGCCTCGGCGGTCTCGACCAGTGGCTTGGCGGTCTTGCTGCCGTACTTCTCGCCGAAGAACAGCCTTCCGCCGTAGCAGGCGATCTCGGTGTCGGGGCTCCAGGACTCGTTGTCGATGATCCACACGCCGCCCGGACCGATCACCAGATGATCGATGGACGCCTGGCCGCGGATGGCTCGGCCGTCGAGCACGCTGTAGCCGTGACGGCTCAGCGACCTGCGCAACATCTTCCCGGTGATCGCCTCGCCGCGTCGCGCGCCGCGCCAGACGGCCGTCGCGTGGAAGGAGCGCCAGTCGAGGTACCAGTCGCCGCCGGCCACGATCCCAGCCATGATCAGGCCGAAGAACGGGGACGCTCCGGCGAGGTCGAACCTGAGCCCGAGCGCGAACCCGATCACGAATCCCACGGCGGCCTTGACGTACCTGGACCTGCGCCGGCTGGGGGCGTCCTCCCGCCAGAACTTCTCGTACCACCACTGCGGGGAAGACCCTGTGTACTTCTCATTTGGTTGCACGTAGATAGAGCCACCGGGCACGGCAAACTCCCCGAATGTGTAGATGTGTTACAGGATCTGCCACGCCGAAGATCCCTCGCCGGTCAAGAGATACCCGCCTCCCAACCAAGGCGAGCCTAAGGTGACGTAATTAGTACCCGCAAGACCAGCAAATGACCTCAACCGACCAGTCGGTATCCTAAGGCAGGTGACAAAGGGGGACCATGTGAAAGACGAACCGGTCAGACAGCGGTTGCTCGCCGAGGCGACCCGGCTGTTCGCCGAGCGCGGCTTCGAGGGCACCTCCGTTCAGGAGGTCGTCGTGGCGGCCGGCGTCACCAAGGGCGCCATGTACCACTACTTCGACTCCAAGGACGACCTGCTGCACGAGATCTACGCCCGGGTCCTCCGCATGCAGATGGAACGGCTGACGCGGATCGCCGACGGCCCCGGCGACGTGCGGCGGCGCCTGTACAAGGCCGCGGCCGACGTCGTGGAGACCACGGCCGCGAACCTCGACGACTCCAAGATCTTCTTCAGGTCGATGCACCTGCTCGCCCCGGAGACCCAGAAGACCGTACGCGCCGAGCGCCGCCGCTACCACGAGCGCTTCCGCAACCTCGTGGCCGAGGGGCAGCGCGAGGGCGTCTTCAGCGGCCGGGTCCCGGCCGAGCTGGTCGTCGACTACTTCTTCGGCTCGGTGCACCACCTGGGCACGTGGTTCCACACGGAGGGGCCGCTGACCGGCGCCCAGGTGGGCAGGCACTTCGCCGACCTGCTGCTCACCTCACTCGGGGCCGGGCACGTCGGCAAGTGAGGCCAGCGCCGCACGGTGGTCGCCGGGCGTGCCCAGCGCGATCTCCGAGGCTTTCGCGCGCTTGAGATAGAGATGTACGGGGTGCTCCCATGTCATCCCGATCCCTCCGTGCAGTTGCAGGGCCTCCTCCGCGGCGTGCACGGCGACGCCCGCGTTCCACGACTGGGCCACGGCCACGGAGATCGCCGAGCCGTCGGTCGCGGCACTCCTGGCGGCGGCCCTGGCCCGGACCACGTCCAGCCACAGGTCGGCCAGCCGGTGCTTGATCGCCTGGAAGGAGCCGATCGGCCGGGCGAACTGGTGGCGTTCCTTGACGTAGGCCAGCGTCGTGTCGAGGCACCATTCGGCCACCCCGAGCTGCTCCGACGCCAGAAGCCCCGCCCCGGCCCTCAGCACCGCCGCCAGGTCGCACTCCCCCACGTCCCGGGCGGGAGTGCGGTCGAAGGTGACGGTCGCGACCGGCCTGGTCAGGTCGAGCGACGGCACGACCTCGACGACCGCACCCTCCTCCACGGCGTAGAGCCTGCCGCCGACGGGTGCCAGCAGCACGTCGGCCACATCGGCCCCGGCCACGCCGGTGACGGTCCCGGTCAGCCGCCCCTCCTCGACCCGCACGGATGCTCCGAGCCTGTACGGGTTCGCCGCGAACGGCACGGCGAGTGCGGCGGTCTTCCTGCCTTCTGCCAGCTCTCCCAGCAGGGCGTCCCCAGTCGGCAGCAGCGCGTACGTGGCCAGCACGGAGCTGGTGAAGAACGGCACCGGCGCCACTCCCCTGCCGAGCTCCTCCAGCACGACGGCCGCCTCGCTCGCCGACGCCCCGGCGCCGCCGTGCTCCTCGGGGATGAGCAGCCCGGCCACCCCGATCTCGCCGGCCAGCGTCTTCCACAGGTCCAGGTCGTAGGGTTCGGACTCGACCCGCTTGAGCACGGCGGCGGGCGGGCACCGGTCGGCGAGCAGCCCGCGCACCGCGGCCCTCAGCTCCTCCTCGACCTCTGAGTAAAGAAGGCTCATCGCGGCAGGTCCTTCCAGGGCACGTCCTTGTCGATGCGGGGCTCTGAGGGCAGGCCGAGCACCCGCTCGGAGATGATGTTGCGCAGGATCTCGGAGGTGCCGCCCTCGATCGAGTTGCCCTTGGCCCGCATGTAGCGGTAGCCGGGGCCGCGGCCGTAGAAGTCGACGTCCTCCGAGCGGCGGAACGTCCAGTCGTCGTAGCCCAGGTCGCGCCCGAATTCCACCTCGAAGCCGGACAGCGCCTGATTGAGCTTGGCGAACGACAGCTTCATCCCGGACCCCTCGGGCCCCGGCTGGCCCACGGCGAGCTGCTCGCGCAGCCGTGCCCCGGAAAGGCGGGTGACCTCGGACTCGACCCAGAGCGACAGCAGCCGCTGGTGCAGGTCGTGGGTGCGCAGCTCGGGGTGCGCGCGCCAGGAGTCGAGCACGACCCCGACCATGCCGCCGCCCCGCCGCACGGGAGCGCCGCCGATGGCGACGCGCTCGTTCATCAGCGTGGTCTGCGCGACCCGCCAGCCGTCGCCGACCTCGCCGAGACGCAGGTCGTCGGGGAGCCGTACGCCGGTCAGGAAAACCTCGTTGAACTCGGCCTCACCGGTGATCTGCCGCAGCGGCCGCACCTCGACGCCCGGCGCGTGCATGTCGCAGACGAAGTACGTCAGGCCGCGGTGCTTCGGCACGTCCGGGTCGGTACGCGCGACGAGGATGGCCCACCTGGCGTGATGGGCGCCGGACGTCCACACCTTCTGGCCATCGACGACCCATTCGTCCCCGTCCCTGACGGCGCGGGTCGCGAGCGTGGCGAGGTCGGATCCGGCGCCGGGTTCGCTGAAGAGCTGGCACCAGATCTCCTCCCCCGTCCACAACGGCCGCAGGAAGCGACGCTTCTGCTCCTCCGTCCCGAACGCCAGGATCGTCGGGGCCGCCATCCCCAGCCCGATGCCCTGGACGCCGGAGTTGATCTGCGGCGTGCCGGCCAGCTCCCGCTCCACGACCTGCTGCGACTCCCGCGACGCACCCAGCCCGCCGAGCCCTTCGGGGAACCACACCCAGGCCAGCCCCGCGTCGAATCTCGCCCGCAGGAACTCCAGCCGATCTCCGTCCGGGTCGTGCTCCGCGAGGAACGCCGCGACCCGCTCCTTGATGTTCACCGAAGACCTACAGCCTGGAGGCCCCGTCCTTCAGGGCAGGAAGGAAATGCGGAACCTCGCCCAGCATTCTGCTTACACATGACAGCACTTTCTGTAAAATGATCTACGTGAGAACGGCGTACAAGTGTCGGGCCTACCCGACCCCTCAGCAAGCGGCGGTGCTGAAGCGCACCTTCGGCTGCGTACGCTTGGTGTGGAACAAGACCCTGGCCGAGCGGCACCGCACTTACCACGTCGAGGGCCGGCGGACCTCCTACAAGGAGACCGACGCGGCGTTGACCGAGTGGAAGAGGACCGAGGATCTGGTGTTCCTGTCCGAGGTGTCCTCCGTTCCGTTGCAGCAGACCCTGCGCCACCAGCACACGGCATTCGCGAACTTCTTCGCCGGGCGAGCCCGCTACCCGCGGTTCAAGAACCGCAACTCCCGACAGTCCGCGCATTACACCCGCTCGGCGTTCCGGATGCGGGACGGGAAGCTGACACTCGCCAAGACCGACTCCCCGCTGGCATTCGTCTGGTCCTTCGGCGACATCGACGTGACCACGCTGAACCCGACCATGGTGGTCCTCTCTCGCGATCCGGACGGCCGCTGGTATGTGACCTTCGCCGTCGACACCGACGCACCCGAACCGGTCGAGCAGGCCGGGCGAGAGATCGGCGTGGACCTGGGCGTGAAGGACTTTGCCGTGACCTCGCACGGACAGCGGATCACCAACCCAAAGCATCTGGAGCGCAAGGCCCGCAACCTGGCCCGCTACCAGCGGCGCATGGCCCGCAAACAACGCGACAGCAACAACCGCATGAAGGCCAAGGCCAAGATCGCCCGCGCGCACCGCAAGGTCCGCAACGCCCGCGCCGACTTCTTGCACCGCGTCAGCACGAACCTCGTCCGCCAGGCCGACCTCATCGCGATCGAAGACCTCAACGTCGCCGGTATGGTCAAGAACCATTGCCTGGCCAAGGCGATCTCTGATTGCGGGTGGGGCGAGTTCCGCCGCCAATTGGAGTACAAGTGCGAACGGTACGGTCGCCATCTGGTGGTGGTCGACCGTTGGTATCCCAGCTCCAAGACCTGCTCGAACTGCGGGCACCTGCTCGCCGAGCTGAGCCTTTCCACCAGGGCATGGACGTGCCCTGCCTGCCGTACCCGGCATGACCGGGACATCAACGCGGCCAAGAACATCCTTGCGGCTGGTCGAGCCGTAGCCAGGGACAACCCTGGCGATGCCTGTGGAGCTGGTGTCAGTCGGCAAGGGTCCTCCCTTCCGCAGTCGGCTGTGAAGCAGGAAACCCCGCCCGTGAGGGCTGGAGTCCCCCTCCTTTAGTAGGGGGAGGAAGTCAAATCCACTTCTTGAGCTCCCGGTGGGCCAGAGACCGCTTGTGCACCTCGTCCGGGCCGTCCGCAAGGCGCAGCGAGCGGGCGCCCGCCCAGAGTCCCGCCAGCGGGAAGTCCTGCGAGACGCCGCCCGCGCCGTGGACCTGGATGGCCTTGTCGAGGATCCACTCCACGGTCTGCGGGGTGGAGATCTTGATGGCCTGGATCTCGGTGTGCGCGCCCTGGTTGCCCACCGTGTCCATGAGCCAGGCGGTCTTGAGCACGAGCAGGCGCATCTGCTCGATCTTGATGCGGGACTCGGCGATCCAGTCCTGCACGACGCCCTGCTGGGCGATGGGCTTGCCGAACGTGGTCCTGGCCAGCGCGCGCCTGCACATGAGCTCGACGGCGCGCTCGGCCATGCCGATCAGGCGCATGCAGTGGTGGATGCGGCCGGGGCCGAGCCTGGCCTGCGCGATGGCGAAGCCGCCGCCCTCCTCGCCGATGAGGTTCTCGACGGGTACGCGTACGTCCTCGAACTCGATCTCCGCGTGGCCGCCGTGGTCGGCGTCGGTGTAGCCGAACACGTGCATGCCGCGCTTGATGTGCAGCCCCGGCGTGTCGCGCGGCACCAGGACCATGCTCTGCTGGCGGTGCTTGGGCGCGTCGGGGTTCGTCTTGCCCATGACGATGAAGATCTTGCAGTTGGGGTTCATCGCGCCGGAGATGAACCACTTGCGGCCGTTGATGACGTACTCGCCGCCGTCGCGAACGATGGAGGTGGCGATGTTCGTGGCGTCGGAGGAGGCCACGTCGGGCTCGGTCATCGCGAACGCGGAGCGGATCTCCCCGTCGAGCAGCGGCTGCAGCCACTCCTTGCGCTGCCACTCGTTGCCGAACATGGACAGGACCTCCATGTTCCCGGTGTCCGGCGCGGCGCAGTTGGTGGCCGTCGGGGCGATGGTGGGACTCCGGCCCATGATCTCCGCCAGCGGCGCGTACTGGAGGTTCGTCAGCCTGGCGCCGTGCTCGCCCGGGAGGAACAGGTTCCACAGACCCCGCTTCCTGGCCTCGTCCTTCAGGTCGGCCATCAGCGGCGGGGGGCTCCAGCCACTGGTCGCCGCCTGCTCCTCGAAGGCGGGCTCGGCGGGATAGACGCATTCGTCCATGAAGCTCAGCAGTCGTTCGCGCAGGTCCTCGGTGACGCTGTCAAAGGCGAAGTCCATGGCTGTGAGCCTACCGACCGGCCGGTATGAGTGTCGACAGGTGGCTCTCCGCAAAAACCGGCATGTGGCCATAATCGCGACTTCACGGGCTCTCTAGAGTTGCCGCCATGACCGCGAAGCTGCCTGCGCCTGTAGTGCTCGAGAACGACGTCGTCCGGCTCGAGCCGCTCGCCCTTGATCACATTCCCGACCTGTTCGCCGCCGGCGGCGGGGACGAGGAGCTCTGGCGCTGGCTGCCCATCTCCGCGCCGCGCTCCGAGGAGGAGCTGGCGAAGGTCGCACTCGGCCTGGTGTCGGACGACCAGCACGTTCCCTTCGCCGTGGTGGTCAAGGAGAACGGGCGGGCCGTGGGCTGGACCACGTACGGCGACGTGCCGGGCTTCGACGAGAGCATCGAGATCGGCTGGACGTGGTACGGCCGGGAGGTGTGGCGTACGGCCGTGAACACCAGCTGCAAGCTCCTGCTCATCGACCACGCGTTCGGGCTCGGCTACAACCGGGTCCTGCTCAAGACCGACAACCTCAACCTCAGGTCGCAGAACGCGATCAAGCGGATCGGCGGCCTGCACGAGGGCACCCTGCGACGGCACCGCCGGCGGCCGGACGGCACCTGGCGCGACACGGTCTGTTTCGGCATCCTCGAAGAGGAATGGCCGCAGCACCGGGCCCGCCTGACGCACTCGGACTCTTAGGAGCGCTTGGGTTTTAGGCGGGAATGATTGATCGGCCGGGGGGCTACCGGCTCGACGGCGGCGGACACGTCATCGTCCGCGAGGCCTGGGCCGGACGGTTGTCAGCGGAGCATTCCGCCCAGCAGGTCGCGCACGGCCTCGATGAGCTCGTCCAAGGTGGGTGTGGGGCCGGCGCCCACGATGGCGTCGAACATGAGCCCCTCACCAAAGGCCACCAGCTGGCGCGCATGCCGTACTGGATCCCGTGAGCCCAGGGCGGCCAGTAGGGCAACCGCGGGGTCGCGGAAGCGGCGGCCCGCCTCGTCATAGATCTTGCGAAGCTCCGGGCGCCGGGTCGCCTCCAGGGCGAGCTCGTAGCGGGCCAGCGTCCGCC
>NZ_JBFAMX010000526.1:0-7216 GCF_040659615.1 Nonomuraea sp. NPDC049784 | reverse complement strand
TGGAGGTGGCCGGGGCCCGCTTGGCGGTCGGCTCCCTCCATCTGGATTTGAACGACCCGGCCAGGATGCACCACGCCGCCGAGGCCGTGGCCCTGATGGAGCGGGCGGCCGGCCGCTTCGGGGCCACGATCGTGCTCGGCGGCGATCTCAACGAGCAGGCACACCAGCCCGCCTGGCGCTTTCTCGCCGCCAGGCTGACCGACTGCTACGCCGTGGCGCCCAAGGGCGACGGCCTGACGTTCACGGCCGCCCGGCCCGCGCTACGCATCGACGGCGTGTTCGCCGCGCGCGACGCGCGTGTCATGTCGTGCGGGGGAGTGGACGCCCCGATCGTCGATCTGGCCGGGGCCAGCGACCATCTGCCCGTTATCGCAGAGTTGCGAGTTGGGCACTAACGGGCAAGAGGCGCCCCCCAGCCCGTAGCATTTGCTCATGACCCGTCGCTCTCAGCGGCGTGCGCTCTCCTTGATCTTGGCGACGTCCGTGGCCTTGACGCAGGTCACGCCCGCCGCGCATGCCGAACCTCGCCGCCCCGCCACGATAGAGGCGTGGCAGCAGTCGACCAGCGTGCGCCTCCAGGCCGACGGCTCGCTCTCCGACGTGCTCGCCGTCTCCTCCAGCGACGTGTGGGCCGTCGGCCAGCAGGAGATCTGGGACGTCTGGAAGAACCGCGGCACCATCCGCCACTGGGACGGCAGCGGCTGGTCTGAGATCTCCGTCCGCGACGCCGCGTCCGCGGGAAACCTGCGCGGGCTGGCCGCCGCCTCCCCGTCCGATGTGTGGGCGGTCGGCGACGGGCACGACGGGCTGCCGTACATCGCCCACGGCGACGTGACGGGGTTCGACCGGGTCAGGCCGCAGGGGCTGCGGGCAGGAGACTGGCTCGGCGGCGTCGACGCCAAATCGGGTCGGATCGTGGCGGTCGGCAGCCGCGACAAGCAGGGGCTCATCCTCACCGGCCAGGGCAACTCCTGGACCGTGCAGCAGACCAAGGAGAACGGCGCGCTCTACGCGGTGGCCGGCGGGTTCGCCGTCGGCGACACGGGCTCGGCGCCGCTGATCGTGCACTACTCTGGCGGGGCGTGGAAGTCCATGCCGGTGCCCTCGATCCCCGGCGGCTACCTGCGTGATCTGCAGGTCGACAGCGCCAAGCGGGCGGTGGCCGTCGGCGGCGTCTACCGCGGGCCCGGCGACATCTCACCCCTCATGCTGACCTGGAACGGCAAGCGCTGGAGCGAGCAGCCGCTGCCCGACTCCGACGCCCGGCTCTACGGCGTGACCGGCGACGGCAAGGGCCGCTACTGGATGGCCGGCTACGATCCGTCGCGGGCCACGGAGCCGTTCATGATGCGGTGCGAGAAGGGCGACTGCGAGACCATCCGCGGTGGCGCCCAGAAGGACAGGAGCAGCGTGCGGCTCCAGGCGGTGGCCTACCTCGCCGGCAAGAGCACGGTGTGGGGCGTGGGGCACGCGGTCGACACCCGTGACCGCTACACCGACGTGGTCGAGTCGTTCGCGCCCAAGACCGTCACCTCCAAGTCGTAGCGCTCCCGCCCCGGGGCGGCTCCGATGCGTCGTCCCTATGTTCCCCCTCAAAGAGACCTCAGCCACGGTCGGTGAGGGCGTCTCGTCGCGGCGGGGCCATGCCGCCGTCGTGGGCTGGGATCCTTTAGGGAACAGGGCTCCAGGGGGTACGCGGGGCGGCTCCTCGACCACGCGTAGGTGGGGGCCGGCGGTCAGAGGACGGCGCCGTCGTCCCAGCCCGAGTCGTTGGGCGGCCCGTCGCCCATGCGCACCACCAGCGCCACGAACCCGCCGATGAACGCCGCCACCGCCGTGAACAGCGCCCATCCCTCCATGTGCCAGCTCGCCATCGCCGCGACCAGAAGGTACGCGGGGCCGCCGAACAGCGCCACCCACGCCACCTTGGTCGGCAGGTCGATCTTGGGCAGCGGAGGCGGCGTGGGCGGCTCGAAGTGCCCCTCGTCCTCATCGTCCTCTTCGGAGTCCTCGTCGGGCTCGGGCTCCTCCGAGGGTTTCACGACCCGGCGGGTGGGCTCCGGAGGGACGTTCTCGCTGTCCGGCCACGGCTGGTCGGCCGAGTCGAGCTCGGCGGTGTCGTTGAAGGACGCGACGATCTGACGCCAGACCTCGTCCTCACTCTGGGGCGTCACCTAGATGGGCCTCTCCACAACGATCGCGACTTCCCCCTGGGTGCGATCAGTCCCTCTGCAAGGGTACCGAGGCATGCGTCCGGATGAAGTCGAGGCTCCCGGCAAAGATCCTGTCGGCATCGTTGTCCAGCGTCGCAACATGGTAGCTATCGGTAAGCTCCTCGATCGTGGCCTGCGGGACCTTCTCGCGGATGATCGCCACGCTCGTCGGCTTGACCACGTGGTCCTCCGCGCTGTGGAAAACCAGCAGCGGCTGTGTCACCTTCGCCAGGTCCGCCTGCACCAGCGACCATAGCGCGGGCAGCGACGCGGCCGCCTTCACGGGGGTGCGGGCGTAGGCCAGCTCGGTCACGCCGGGCTTCTTGACGTCGTTCGCGACGCCGGCCACCGACGGCACGAACCACTTGATCAGCGGAGCGAGCTTGAGCAGCGGCACGTCGTTCGCGATCGACGGGTTGACCGCCACCACGCCGCTGATCGCCGAGCCGTGCACCTCGGCGAGGCGCAGCGCCAGGCAGCCGCCCATCGACAGCCCCGCCACGAACACATTCTGGCAGCGTCCCTGGAGGTCCGCGAACGCCTTCTCCACCTCGGCGTACCAGTCCTCCCAGCGCGTCCTGTTCATCTCCTGCCACGTGGTCCCGTGCCCGGGCTGGCGGGGCAGCGAGATGCTCACCCCGTGCCCGGCCAGGAACTCCCCCCATGGTCGCAGCGACTGCGGGGTGCCCGTGAACCCGTGGCACAGCAGCACACCGACCTGGCCTCCGTCGTGGTGGTAGGGCTCCGCGCCTGGCATGAGCGGCATAACAGCTCCTTGACGGAATTTCATCCCGGAACTGCCCGATCGTCGCACGTTCCGGGGTGTTTGTGCGAGAGCTGATGTAGGAGCATGGCGTTCGGGATGGGAAGATGACTACGGTCGCCCACAACCGTGCTGGAGAAGAGGTGCCGGGGTGTTCTACTGGGTGGTCAAGGCCATCTTGGGTCCGTTCCTCCTCGCCGTTTTCCGGCCGTGGACAGAGGGCGCGGAAAACGTGCCGAAAGAAGGGCCCGCGATCCTGGCCGGCAACCACCTGTCGTTCGCCGACCACTTCTTCGGGCCGCTGCAGATCCGTCGCAAGGTCATCTCGCTCGGCAAGGCCGACTACTTCACCGGGCGCGGCATCAAGGGCTTCTTCACCCGCCTGTTCTTCAGCGGCGTCGGCACCGTGCCGATCGACCGCTCGGGCGGCAAGGCCAGCGAGGCGGCGCTCCGCACCGGCCTGCGCATCCTGCGCGAGGGCCAGATCCTCGGCATCTACCCCGAGGGCACCCGTTCGCCCGACGGCCGCCTCTACAAGGGCAAGACCGGCGTGGCCAGGCTCGCCCTGGAGTCACGGACGCCGGTCATCCCGTGGGCCATGGTCAACACCTACGAGATGATGCCGCCGGGACGGCCGCTGCCCAAGCTCGGGATCCGGCCCGGCGTCAGGTTCGGCAAGCCGCTCGACTTCTCCCGCTACTACGGGATGGAGGACGACCGGCTGGTGCTGCGCGCCGTGACCGACGAGATCATGTACGCGCTGATGGAGCTGTCCGGGCAGGAATACGTCGACAAGTACGCCGCCAGCGCCCGGGTCGAGATGGAACGCGCCGCGCGCGCCGCTACCGCCGCCAAGAACTGACCTCACCCCGAGGCGCGTAGCACCGCCTCGGACTTCTGCATGGCCGTGGTCATCGCGTGCAGCTCCTCGCGGCTGAGCTGGTCGATCAAGTACGCGCGCACGACCTCCACGTGGCCCGGCGCCACCCGCTCCAGGCAGCCCAGGCCCGCGTCGGTGAGCACCGCCAGCACCCCGCGCTCGTCGCTGGGGCAGGTGGCGCGTTCCACCAGGCCCGCCTTCTCGAGCTGGGTGATCTGGTACGTCAGCGCACTCTTCGACACCACGACGCCCCTGGCCAGCTCGGTCATGCGCATCTGGCGTCCGGGGGCGTCGGCGAGCCGCACCAGGATCTCGTACTGCGGGTGCGTCAGCCCCGCCGCGGTCTTGAGCTGCTCCTCGATACGCCGCTCGAGCAGGTGGGAAGTGGACAGGAAGGCGCGCCACGCCGCCATCTCCGTCGCGTCCAGCCATCGGGGGTCCGTCACCGGTTCATTCTACGTGTTGTTCAGATTTGAACAATCGATGCTAGGGTTGTTGTTCAAATCTGAATGACTCTCTAGGAGATCGAATGCTCGACCAGGCGCGCCCCGTCGTCCTGCTGCTCGCGAGGATCGCCACCGGAGTGATCTTCCTCGTACACGGCTATCAGAAGTTCGCGACCATGGGGATCGCGGGCACGACCAAGTTCTTCGAGTCCGCGGGCATCCCGCTGGCGTCCGTGGCCGCGCCGGCCGTGGCGGTGCTGGAGGTGGTGGGCGGCCTGGCGCTGATCCTCGGCGCGGCGCTGCCGATCGCGGGCACGTTGCTGGCCATCGACATGGTCGGCGCCATCGTGTTCGTGCACGGCGGGGCCGGCTTCAGCGCCGGCGAGGGCGGCTACGAGTTCGTCCTGGCGCTGGCGGCGGCAAGCCTGGCGATCGGCTTCACCGGTGGGGGCGCGCTGGCCCTCGACAGCGTCCTGAGCCGGCGCCGCAGCACCGCGGCCGTGACCGCCTAGCGCTCCTCATCCCGGACCCCGCGCACCCCGAGCAGGGCGTGCGCGGGGTCCGCGCTCAGGAGAGGTGGGCGCGAATCTGCGCGATGTGCTCCGGAGTCGTACGGCAGCATCCGCCGATCAGCGACGCGCCCGCCTGCTGCCACTCCTTGGCCGCCTGGCCGAACTCCACCGGGTCGGCCAGCCCCAGCCAGCGGCGGTGCCCGGCGTCCCACGTCTCGCCCGAGTTCGGGTAGACCACCACGGGCAGGCCGCCCGACAGGCACGAGATCAGCCCGGGGATGTGCCGCGGCGCGGTGCAGTTCGCGCCCACGGCCACCACCTGCGGGTTTCCGCTGAACAGCGCGGCCGCCTCGCGGATCGGCGTGCCGTCGTTGAGCCGCTGCTCGTCGCGGCAGGAGAAGCTCACCCACGCCTTCACCTCGGGCGTGTGGGCCAGCAGCCTGGCCAGCGCCCGCGCCTCCGGGTACGACGGGATCGTCTCGCAGGCCAGCAGGTCGGCCCCGGCCGAGGCGAGGATCTCCCAGCGCGGCAGATGCCAGTCGAACAGGCCGTCCTCGTCGAGGCCGTAGTCGCCGGTGTATTCGGCGCCGTTGGCCAGGTAGGCGCCGTACGGCCCGACCGAGGCCGCCACCAGCCCGCGACCGGCCTCGTCGCGTGCCTGCCCGGCCAGCTCCATCGACAACCTGATCAGCCGCTCGGCCGCCGCCATGTCCAGCCCGCGCCGCAGGAAGCCCGGGATCGTGGCCTGGTAGCTGGCGGTCGTGGCCACGTCGGCGCCCGCCGCGAAGTAGTCGGCGTGCACGCGCCTGATCAGGTCGGGCTGCTCCAGCAGCAGCCGCGCGGACCAGAGCTCGTCGCCGAGATCCGCGCCGAGCCGTTCGAGCTGGGTGGACAGGCCGCCGTCCAGGACAAGTGCAGTCACTTCTCCAGGGTACGAGCACCCGCGCGACGCACGATCCGGCGGCGCGTGCGGATCTCGATCAACCCACGGCGCTCGAACCCGCGCAGGGCCCGGTTGACGCTCACCCTGGTCGCGCCGATCTCGGCGCCCAGGCCCGCCTGCCCTGCGTGGAGCGGCACCCGGCCGCCCGCGCACCGGCGTACCAGCCAGGTGGCCACGCGCGAGGGAACGTCGCGTACCGCCGCGTCGGTGAGCCGCTCGTCCAGGTCCCGCACGGTCGCGGCCAGCGTGCGCAGCAGCCGCGCCGCGACGGACGGCTCGGCGGCGACGAGCTCGAGCACCGTGGACCGCGGCAGGTACGCCACCTCCACCGCTGTCAAGGCCGTCCGGGTCGCCCGGTGCGGACCGTCCACGAGGAGCGCCGTCTTGTCGAACGCGACCGGCGCGGCCTCCACGGCGAGCACCACCTCCTTGCCCTCCGCGCTCACCCGCCCGGCCTTCACCCGCCCGTCGAGCAGCACCACCAGGTGCTCGGCCGGATCGCCCTCCGTGCACAGCACCTGCCCGGCCGGATAGCGCCGCCGCCGCGCCAGCGCCTCCAACCCCCGCAGCCGCCCGTCGTCGAGCCCGCCGAGCATCGGCAGGTCGGCCAGCGTGTACGTCATGTATCCCGTGATACACCACCCCGGTGACTCGCGATGCTGAGCACCCGGCCTCCCCGGCCCTAGCGTGCGGGCATGGCGAGATACGTACTGCAACTGGCCTTCGACGACGCTCCCAGCCGCCTCGCGGCCCGTCCCGCGCACCGGGAGCACCTGCGGCGGCTCAAGGACCAGGGACGGCTGGTGACCGCCGGTCCCTGGGCGGACGACACGGGGGCGCTCCACGTGTACGAGGTGACGGACGAGGCCGAGCTGCGCGACATCCTCAGAGAGGACCCGTACACGGCGGTGGACGGCTACGAGATCGTGCTCATGAAGGAGTGGAGCCCGATCATGTAGCCGCCCTCTCGCGTCCTAGGTGCGCTTCCAGAAGGGGCCGCGGCGGGCGCCTCCACCACCTGAGCCGGGGTCGTCGCCCACGAGGGTCGTGAGGACCTCCACGGCGCGGTCGTGCAGGGCCTGGGCGTCGGCGCCCGGCCGCTCGGCGGACTCGAGCTCGCGGGCCAGCGCCTCCAACTGCTCGTTCCCTCCGAGGTACGCCGCCAGCGCCGCCAGCCGTGAGCCCAGGTCCGCCAGGTACAGCAGGTCGGCCATGGGCAGCGCCTTGAGCCGGTCGAGCTCGGCCACCAGCTGCGGCCTGACCGACTCCAGCGGGTGAGCGGGCCGCGGCGCGAACTTCGGTGGCCAGCCGCCGCCGGGCCTGCCTCCGCCGGGCCTGCTCGGCACGGCGGGAGATCGTCACGGAGCTGGGCCTTGTCGATGGTGTTGTTGACCTCGCCACATCCCGCGGCGAAGACACACACGGCGAAGGCGGCCAGAGGGACGAACCGGCTCTTGAG
>NZ_JBFAMX010000525.1:0-7226 GCF_040659615.1 Nonomuraea sp. NPDC049784 | reverse complement strand
CGGCAGGGACGCGCTGGGCTTCGGACCCGCGGAGTGGCGGCGGCTGCGGGGCGGGTTCGCGGGGCTGGTGCTGCAGGACGCGCTGGTCTCGCTCGACCCGCTGCGGACCGTGGGAGCCGAGATCGGCGAGGTGCTGGCCGTTCACGACGTCGTCCCACGGGCACGGCGCCGTGACAGGGCGTTCGAGCTGCTCGACGCGGTGGGCGTGCCCGATCCCGCGCTCCGGATCGGGCAGCACCCGCACCAGCTCTCCGGCGGGCTGCGGCAGCGGGTGCTGATCGCCTCCGCCATCGCGGCCGGCCCCGAGCTGATCATCGCCGACGAACCGACCACGGCGCTCGACGTCACCGTGCAGGCCCAGATCCTGCGGCTGCTGGCCGAGCGCCGGGCCGCCGGGTGCGCGCTGCTGCTGATCAGCCACGACCTGGCCGTCGTCGCCTCGATCGCCGACCGCATCCTCGTCATGAAGGACGGCCGGGTCGTCGAGGAGGGCCCCGCCAAGAGCGTGCTGTCGGCGCCCGCGCACGACTGCACCCGCTCGCTGCTGGCCGCCGTCCCGTCGGCCGCCTCCCGCGGCACCCGCCTCTCGGCCACCCCGCCCGGCGCGCCCCTGCCCCGGCGTGCGCCGAACCCGTCGGCACGGGTGCTCGCCGGCGCCGCCCTGTCCAAGTCGTACGGCCCGCGCCGGGTGGTCGACGACGTCTCGTTCACCTTGTGCGAGGGCGAGACGCTCGGCGTGGTCGGCGAGTCGGGCTCGGGCAAGACCACGCTGGCCCGCCTGGCCCTCGGCCTGCTCGAACCAGACGCCGGCCGGGTCACCCTGCACGGCAGAGAGTGGAGCCGCGTGCCCGAGCGCAGACGACGCCCGCTCCGCCCCAGGATCCAGCTCGTCTCCCAGAACCCGCTCGACTCCTTCGACCCCCGCCACACCGTCGGCCGCCTGGTCGCCGAGCCGCTCGACCTGCCCGGAGCCGAGCGCCGCGCCCGGGTCCTCGACCTGCTCGACCGCGTCGGCCTGCCCCCCAGCGTGGCCGGACGGCACCCGAGAGAGCTGTCGGGTGGCCAGCGACAGCGCGTGGCCATCGCCCGGGCCCTCGGCCCCCGCCCCGACGTGCTGGTCTGTGACGAGCCCGTCTCCGCGCTCGACGTCTCGATCCAGGCCCAGGTGCTCGACCTGCTCGCCGAGATCCAGGCCGAGTACGGCACCGCCATGCTGTTCATCAGCCACGACCTCGGCGTGGTGCACCATGTAGCCGACCGGGTGCTGGTCATGAAGGACGGCAAAGTGGTAGAGGAAGGAGAGGTGACGGAGGTGTTCTCGCAGCCCCGGCACCCGTACACGCGGGAACTCGTCGAGGCGGTTCCCCGGGTTTCCTGAATTTCCTACCAAGTGTGTGGGATAGTGGAAAAGTGAGCCTGGACAGGATTCGCGCATCGAGCGCCCGAGCCGATTCCCCTCTGACCGCCGCCATCCTGGCGGGCCGGTGGATCAGATCCGCCGCAGCCCATGACGAGCATGGGAGGCGCTGGGTGGCCAATCCCGATCCGCACGGCGGGTCGGCGGTCACCCCCGAGCCCGGGTCCCTCTACTCGGGGGCGGCGGGCATCGTGCTGTTCTTCCTTGAGCTCGCCGCCGCGACCGGCCACGAGGCGTACCTGGAGGACGCCGCGGCCGGGGCGCGCAGGCTCGCCGCCACCTGGCGCGAGCAGGACGACCTTTCGCTCTACCACGGGCTGACCGGCACGATGATCGCGCTCATGGAGGCGGGCTGGGCGCTCGGCGAGGGGAACTTCGAGGCCGAGGCGGCCGCCATCGCCGACCAGATCGTCCGCAGGGGCCGGGAGTCCGGGAACGGCGTCGGATGGTCGCGGGATCCCGCCCAGCGGGGTGAGGGCGGCATCATCCTCGGGCTCCTCCGGGCGGCGGCCCATCTCGGCGTGCCCGCGTACGAGGAGGCGGCCCTGGAGGCGGGGCTGCGGATCGCCCGGCTGCCCGTCCCCGGGCACCAGTTCGGCGACTGCGCCGACCTGCCCATGGACGCGGTCACGCCCGGCTTCCTCGCGGGCACGTCCGGCACGGCGTTCCTGCTCGCCCGCCTGTACGGGGTGACCGGCGACGAGCGGTTCCTGTTCGCCGCCCGCAGCGGGGCGGCCTTCGTCCGCGAGATCAGCGTCGTGAGCGGCTCCTGCGCGGTCGTCCCGCACCACGTGCCGCATGCCCGCGGGCTGCACTACCTGGGCTTCTGCTCCGGCTCGGCCGGCGTGGCCAGGATGTTCTACGAGCTGTACCGGGTGGGGGGCGACCCCGACGACCTGGAGTGGGTGGAGCGGCTGGCCCGCGGCATCGTCAAGAGCGGCGTGCCGCGGCGCCGTACCGAGGGCTACTGGAATGTGGCCTGCCAGTGTTGCGGCACGGCCGGCCTGATCGAGCTGTTCGTGGGGCTGTGGGCGGCGACGGGCGATGAGACCCACCTGGAGTACGCCCGCCAGCTCGCCGCCGACCTGATCGGCCGGGCCACCGACCACGACGGGCGCGGCTACCGCTGGTACCAGGCGTACCGGCGGCTGCGCCCCGGAGAGGTGACGGCCGACACCGGCTACATGGTGGGCGCGGCCGGCATCGGCGCCGCGCTCCTGCACCTCGACGCCGCAGGTCAGGCCGACCGTCCGCGCCGCGTGATCCTGCTGCCCGACAACCCGTTCCCCGCGATCCCCTTGCCCACGTCCGTGCTCCGTTGACAGCGATACCCAGTTTTCCTACTGTTTAACTGGGTATTGAGCCAAGGAGCACGTTATGACCGCATGTGACGTCCCCCACCGCCGCGAGAAGGCCATATGAAGCAGGTTCATCTGGCCGCGCACTTCCCCGGCGTCAACAACACCACCGTCTGGGCCGACCCCCGATCCCGCAGCCAGATCGACTTCACGTCCTTCCAGCACCTGGCCCGCACCGCCGAACGCGGCAAATTCGACTTCTTCTTCCTCGCCGAGGGGCTGCGGCTGCGCGAGCTGAAGGGCCGCATCCATGACCTGGACGTGGTCGGCCGCCCCGAGTCGCTGACCGTGCTGGCCGCGCTGGCCGCCGTCACCGAGCGGCTCGGGCTGGCCGCCACCGTCAACGCCACCTTCAACGAGCCGTACGAGCTGGCCAGGCGGCTGGCCACGCTCGACCACCTCAGCGCGGGTCGGGCCGCCTGGAACGTGGTCACCACCTCGGACGCCTTCACCGGAGAGAACTTCCGCCGAGGCGGCTACCTGGACCGTTCCGACCGCTACACGCGGGCCGAGGAGTTCGTCCGGCTGTCCCGCGAACTGTGGGACTCGTGGCAGCCCGACGCCGTGCGCGCCGACCAGGAGAGCGGGCAGTTCCTGCGGCCCGGGTCCATCGCGACCGTACGGCACCAAGGCCACCACTTCGACATCGAGGGGCGATTCAACGTCCCGCACAGCCCGCAGGGCCATCCCGTGATCATCCAGGCGGGCGACTCCGACGAGGGCAGGGAGTTCGCCGCCGCCAACGCCGACGTCATCTTCAGCCGCCACGGCACGCTGGAGGAAGGGCGGGCCTTCTACACCGACGTCAAGCGCCGCCTGGCGCGGTACGGGCGGCAGCCGCACCAGCTCAAGATCATGCCAGGGGCGACGTTCGCGCTCGGCGACACTGACGCCGAGGCGGCCGAGCACGCCGCCGAGATCCGGCGGCAGCAGGTCGGGCCGCAGACGGCGATCGCCTTCCTGGAGCAGATCTGGGGCCGGGACATGTCCATGTACGACCCCGAGGGGCCGCTGCCCGACGTGGAGCCGGCCGTCGAGCAGGACGTCTCCCAGGGCCGCGTGCAGGTGGCCGACCGGGTCGCGGTGGCGGACAAGTGGCGGGCCGTGGCCACGGAGAAGCAGCTGACGATCCGGGAGCTGGTGATCGAGATGACGGGGAGGCAGTCGTTCGTGGGCTCGCCCGCGACGGTGGCCGCGCAGATCGAGGAGTTCGTGCGCACGGACGCCTCCGACGGGTTCATCCTGGTCCCGCACCTGACGCCGGGCGGACTGGACGACTTCGTCGACAAGGTGGTGCCGCTGCTGCAGGAACGCGGCGCCTTCCGTACCGACTACGAGGGAACCACGCTCCGCGACCACCTCGGGCTGGGAGGTGCCGCATGACGGACGCGCCTGTTCACCTGGCCGTCGCGCTCGACGGCGCCGGGTGGCATCCGGCCGCCTGGCGGGACCCGGCGGTCAACGCGAGGGAGCTGTTCACCGCGCGCCACTGGGCCGGGCTCGTCGCCGAGGCCGAGCGCGGGCTGCTCGACCTCGTCACCATCGAGGACTCCCTGGGGCTGCAGTCCACGCGCCTCGACGGGCCGGACGGGCGTACCGACCAGGTGCGCGGCCGGTTCGACGCGGTGCTGCTCGCGGCCGTGCTCGCGCCGCTCACCACGCACATCGGACTGGTGCCGACGGCCACGACCACACACACCGAACCGTTCCACGTGGCCATCGGCATCGCGAGCCTGGACCACGTCAGCCTGGGGCGCGCGGGCTGGCGGGTCCAGGTCTCCGGCCGTGGCTGGGAGGCAGACCACTTCGGCCGCAGGGAGATCCCGGCGCTCATCCCGAAGCGGGACACGGCTGACCAGCGCCGATGGGAGCCCGACGAGCGCAGCCGCGAGCTCATCGGGGAGCTGTTCCAGGAGGCGGCCGACGCCGTGGAGGTGGCCAGGCGGCTGTGGGACAGCTGGGAGGAGGACGCCGAGATCCGCGACGTGGCCACCGGCCGGTTCATCGACCGCGACAAGCTGCACTACATCGACTTCACCGGATCCCGGTTCTCCGTCAAGGGGCCGTCCATCACGCCCAGGCCGCCGCAGGGGCAGCCGGTCGTGACCGTGCTCGACCACGGCGGGTCGGCGGTGCCGTACGAGCTGCCCGCCCGCTCCGCCGACGTCGTCTTCGTCACCCCGCACGGCCGGGACCACGCGCGAGACATCGTCGAGCAGGTCAGGAACGTCCCCAGGGACGGGCACCCGCTCAAGGTCTTCGCCGACCTGCTGGTCCACGTCGGGGACGACGCGGCCGACCGCAAGGCCCGGCTCGACGAGCTGGACCAGCCTCCCGAGTCCGACGCGTTCACGTTCACCGGCACCGCCGCCGAGCTGGCCGACCTGCTGCTCGACTGGCGGGAGTCAGGGATCGAGGGGTACCGGTTGCGGCCCGGCGCCCTGCCGCTCGACCTGGAGGGGATCACCCGGCAGCTCGTCCCCGAGCTGCAGCGGCGCGGCGCCTTCAGGCGCGGGTACGAGGCCGCCACCCTGCGCGGGCACCTCGGCCTGCCGCCCGCGACCAATCGTTACGCCTCCTAGAAAGCTGACATTGCGTGAAATTTCTGGCGATCACCCTGATCGTTCATGACGGCCGTAAATCCACGAACGAGCGGTTCCAAGAGGTCATCTCCAACGCGGTCCTGGCCGAGGAGCTGGGATTCGACGGGTTCGGGGTGGGAGAGCGGCACGAGCGGCCGTTCATCTCCTCCTCACCGCCCGTGGTGCTCAGCCACATCGCCGCCAAGACGTCCCGCATCCAGCTGTTCACCGCGGTCACCACGCTCAGCCTGCTCGACCCGGTACGGGCGTACGAGGACTACGCCACCCTCGACCACCTGTCCGGCGGGCGGCTCGAGCTGATCATCGGCAAGGGGAACGGCGCCGCCCAGGCCCAGCTCTTCCACGTCACCGCCGAGGACCAGTGGGATCGCAACCGCGAGTCGTACGAGCTGTTCCGCAGGCTGTGGCGGGAGGACAAGGTGACCTGGGAAGGGCGGTTCAGACCGTCCCTGACGGACGCAGAGACCTGGCCGCGGCCGCTCCAGCAGCCGATCCGCGTCTGGCACGGCAGCGCCACCAGCAAGGAGTCGGTGGACCTGGCCGCGCGCTACGGCGACCCGCTCTTCTCCGCGAACGTCACCAACCCCATCGACCCCTACGCCGAGCTGATCGACTACTACCGGGAACGGTGGGCCCACTACGGCCACGACCCGGCCGACGCCCTGATCGGGGCGGGCAGCGCGGGCTACTACGCCACCAAGAACTCACAGGACGCCGTCGAGACGTACCGGCCGATCTTCGACGCCCGCCTGGAGACCTTCAAGAAGTACGGGGTGCCACCGGTCTTCCACTCGCTGGAGGACGCCATCGAGCGGAGCTCCATCCTGGTCGGCAGCCCGCAGCAGGTGATCGACAAGGTGCTTCGGTACCACGAGCGGTTCGGGCACGAGGTGATGCACCTGCACGCGGACGCCGACGGGCTGACGGGCGCGCAGCACCGCGAGGCGCTGGAGCTGTTCCAGTCGGAGATCGCCCCGGTGCTGCGCAAGGAGATTCCCAGCAGGCCGTTCCCCGGAGGTTCGTCATGACGGTTCCCCTGTCCATCCTCGACCTGGCGCCGATCCCGGCCGGCGGCAACGCCCGGGACGCCTTGCGCAACACCATCGACCTGGCACGGCAGGCGGAGTCCTTCGGCTACCGGCGCTACTGGCTGGCCGAGCACCACTTCGCGGCGGGCGTGGTCAGCTCGGCGCCCGCCGTGCTCATCGGGCTGGTGGCCGCGGCGACCAGCCGGATCCGGGTCGGCTCGGGGGCGGTGCAGCTGGGCCACCAGACGCCGCTGGCGGTGGTGGAGCAGTTCGGCCTCCTGGATGCGGCCCATCCGGGCCGCATCGACCTCGGTCTCGGCCGCTCCGGCCAGCGCCGCGCCGAGCTCGCCCGCCGCGCGGAAGGCCCCCCGGCGCCACCCGAGCAGGGGCGGGTGGTGGACGGTTTGCTCATTCCGCCGCCGTTCGACTTCTCCGGGCTCCTCAGGGCGCCGCACCTCGCCTTCCAGGCGTCGCTCCTCCAGCAGCCCGGCGCCCAGACCCCGGACTTCGCCGAGCAGCTCGACGAGGTGCAGGCGTTCCTGCACGGCACCTACACCTCGTCCGACGGCCTGGCCGCCCACGCGGTCCCGGGCGAGGGCGCGGACGTCGAGCTCTGGATCCTGGGCAGCAGCGGCGGCCAGAGCGCGCAGGTGGCGGGGGAGCGGGGTCTGCCGTTCGCCGCCAACTACCACGTCAGCCCCGCCACCGTCCTTGAGGCCGTGGAGGCGTACCGGGAGGCGTTCAAGCCGTCCGCCGTCCTGGAGGAGCCGTACGTGATCGTGTCCGCCGACGCGGTCGTGGCCGGCGACGAGGCCGCGGC
>NZ_JBFAMX010000524.1:0-7245 GCF_040659615.1 Nonomuraea sp. NPDC049784 | reverse complement strand
GAGGCGCCACCCACGCCGTCCGACGACGCCGCTCCCGCGACGGGGCAGGGCGAGACCACACCAGCCCTCACTCACCCGTCCCATGCGGAGGCGCCGCCCGCCGACACGCCTCACGTCAGCGGGGTCAACGGCGAGAGGTCTTGAACCTTCCTGGCGCGCAGCCGCAGCCGGTGACCTGCCACCGGCTCCGGCACCTCACACCCGTGAAATGGTCCACGCGTTCAGACGCCGGACCCCGTGAGTTCCACCGGCTCGGCGATGACATCGACGAGTGCGCCGTTCCGGTAGACGGTGATCGGCAGAGGCTGCCCGATCGCGTCGGCGAACATCAGCCGCTGCAGGCTCTGCGCGTCGCCGACCGGGCTGCGGCCCGCACTCAGCACCAGGTCGCCGGCGCGTAGCCCGGCCTGGTGAGCGGGCGAGCCCGGCACCACCTCCACCACGCGCAGCGCTCCCGCCTGCCCGGTACGCCGCCGTAGCGGCTCGGGCAGTGGCGCGGGTGAGGTGACCAGCCCAAGGAACGCCCGCCTGACCCGCCCGTCCCTGATCAGCGCGGCGATGATGGCGCGGGTCGTGCCGTTCATCGGCACGGCGAGCCCCACGCCCACCCCGGCCACCGCCGTGTTGATCCCGACCACCCGCGCCTGAGAGTCGGCCAGCGCGCCGCCGGAGTTACCCGGGTTGAGCGCGGCGTCGGTCTGGATCACGTCCTCGATGAGCCGTACGGCCGAGCCGCTGCGCGCCGGCAACGACCGCCCCAGCCCCGACACCACTCCGGCCGTCACCGACCCGGCCAGCCCGAGCGGGTTGCCCACGGCCACCACGAGCTGGCCCACGACCAGCTCGTCACTGTCACCCAGCGTGGCGGGCTCGGGCGTGGCCGTCTGCGCCCTGATCACCGCCAGGTCTGACAGCGGGTCCCGCCCGACCACGATGAAGTCCCCCGAACTCCCGTCGGCGAACGCGACGGTACCGTCCCGGGAGGATCCGACCACGTGCGCGTTGGTCAGCAGGAACCCGTCGGCGGTGAACACCACCGCGGACCCGCTGCCCCGGCCCGCCCGCACGCTGGCCACTTTCGGCAGCAACTCGGCCGCCACGGAAGAGACGACGCGCGAGTAGGCGTCGAGGGGATCCGCCATCACGTGCACTCCTTTGCTTACAAGATTACACGTTAACTCGAGAAATGCCCGCGCGCATTCCGGCAAGACGACGCCGACGGTTCCCCCGCCTCGATGATGATCAGGAGCGGCCCCACGGAAGCGATGCGCGCGTGAGGCTGTGCGTCCAGCCGACCGCCAATCCGCGACTCTCATGGTCGTCGGCCGCGAGCGTGCCACTGATCTTCTCCGCAAAGATCGGTTCGCAGCGTGCCTCCCGCAGGACGTCGAGCGGGCTGTCCAGCTCCGCTGGGCGGTACTGCGCCGGGCATGGGCGGTTTCCCGGGGTCAGCAGACCGACACCTTGGCCAGGTCACCTTCTGGCGGCGCCGACGTCCTCTCCAGGTGCGGCGCCTGAGCTGGACGTCCGCCTGCCCGTGCACGACCGGCTGCTCTCAGCTCACTTTCAGACAGAGTGCGTATGAACGGTGTCATGAGCCAGCCCGCTTGCGTGAAAGTCCTGGTCGTCGATGATGAGCCGAACATCCGGGAGCTGTTGTCGGAGGCTTTGGAATTGCACGGCTTTGTGGTGAGCACCGCCTCCAGCGGCTGTGGGGCGCTGGAGGCGGTGACGCGCGAGCGGCCCGACCTCATCGTGCTGGACGTGATGCTGCCCGACCTGGACGGGTACGCGGTGGCGCGGAAGCTACGCGAGAGCGGCGACAGCCCGTTGCTGCTGTTCCTGACCGCCAAGGACGCGGTCGGCGACCGGATCACCGGGCTGACCGCGGGCGGCGACGACTACGTGACCAAGCCCTTCAGCCTGGATGAGGTGATTCTGCGCATCCGGGCGATCCTGCGCCGGATCCGGCCGGCGGAGGAGCAGGCTCACGACGGGGTGCTGCGTTACGCGGATCTGGAGCTGGACGAGGAGGCCCACACCGTTCGGCGGGCCGGCCGGGCCATCCATCTGTCGCCGACGGAGTTCAGCCTGCTGCGCTATCTGATGATCAACGCCGAACGGGTGGTCAGCAAAGCTCAGATCCTCGATCGGGTGTGGGACTACGAGTTCGACGGCAACAGCAGGATCGTCGAGTCCTACATCAGCTACCTGCGGCGCAAGATCGATCGGGACGGCCCGCCGCTGATCCACACGCTGCGCGGCGTCGGCTACCGGCTGCAGGCGTCGTCATGAGGTCATCGTGGCCCCTGCGGCACCGGCTGCTGGCGGTCCTGCTGGGGGTGTGTGCGGCGGGGCTGACGGTCTTCGCCGTGTCGGGGGTGTGGCTGTTGGAGCGATCGTTGCTGTCGAGGGTGGACACTCAGCTCACGGAGTTCGCCGCCACCGTCAGCCGGCGCCCGCTGTCCCCGCCTCCGCCGAGCGGCCGTGGTGCGCTGGAGCTGCCGACGCAGTTCCGGGTGGCCTTCTACTCCTCCTCCGGTTCGCTGAAGGGCGAGGTGCCGACCGCGTCGCCCGGGGCGCCTGTCATCCCCGCGCGGCTGGTTTCGGCGCCGCCGGTCGCCCCGGTCACGGTGCCGGGCCGGGACGGGTCGGGAGAGTGGCGGGCGCTGATCGTCGAGACCGGGTCCGGCGGCAACCGGATGGTGGTGTCGATGTCTTTGGAGTCGAACGCGGCCACCGTGCACCAGATGCTGGTCATCGAGCTGATCGCGGGCGGGCTGGTGCTGGTGCTGCTGGCCGTCGTCGCCCTGGCCGTGGTGCGGCTCGGGTTGCGTCCGCTGACGCGCATGGAGCGTACGGCCGTCGCCATCGCCGATGGCGACATCGACCGCCGCGTCGGCGACACCGATCCCCGTACCGAGACCGGGCGGCTAGGCGGAGCGCTCAACATCATGCTGGAGCGCCTGGCGCACGCCCTGCGTGAGCGCGAGAACTCCGAGCGGCGGCTGCGTCATTTCGTCGCCGACGCCTCGCACGAGTTGCGCACGCCGCTGACCTCGATCCGGGGTTTCGCGGAGTTGTACCACCACGGGCAGAACCGCGGCGACCCGGTTGCCGAGCGGTTGCTGCGCCGCATTCAAGGTGAGGCCGAGCGGATGGGCGTGCTGGTGGAGGACATGCTGCTGCTGGCCCGGATGGATCAGGAGCCCGCCGTGGAGGCAACCACGGTGGACCTGCATGTGCTGGCCGGAGACGTGGTGCACGCCGCCAAGGCCCGTGACCGCGAGCGGCCGATCCGGCTGGTGGTCTCCGACGAGCCGGTGTTCGTGCTCGGCGACGAACACCGGCTGCACCAGGTCATCGCGAACCTGGTCGGCAACGCCCTGAAGCACACGGCCTCGGGTACGGAGATACGCGTCCAGGTCGGCCGGCGCATGGTCGCCGGGGTTCCCGCTCCGGGAGTCATGCACTCCGGTCGCGGCTCGGCCTCTCATGCCAGGGCCGCGCTGATCGAGGTGAGCGACGAGGGGCAGGGCATCGATCCCGAGCACTTGCCGCAGGTGTTCGACCGCTTCTACCGGGCCGACGCGGGCCGCTCTCGCGACAGCGGCGGAACCGGGCTGGGCCTGGCCATCGCCGCCGCGCTGGTGCAGGCGCACCACGGCCGGATCGAGGTGACGAGCACTCCGGGCCGCGGCACCACCTTCCGCGTGCTCCTGCCGCTTCACCAGCCCCAGGACGACTGAGCACACCGGTCGTTCACCTTTACGTCAGACACGGTTCACACATTATTCCCAGCTTCGTGCTGTCAGATGTGTGCTGACGAAAGGAGGGACATGCTGAAAAGGTTCCGCAAACCAGCCGTCTTCGCAGCTCACAGCAGTGAGCGGCCAGTGTCCGGCGCCGAGGTGAACGGCGAGGAAGGCCATCGGCTGCGCGCACCGAGCACGCTGCACGCCTTCAACCGGTACGAGATCAAGTACCTCGTGGACACGGCGGAGGCGGCCAGGCTCCGGGAGGAGATCGAGCAGCGGCTGGATCGCGACAGCCACAGCGGCGACAAAGGTTATGGCATCTGGAGCGTCTACTACGACACCCGGCAGCTCCGGTTCTACTGGGAGAAGATCGAGGGGCTGAAGTTCCGCAGGAAGTTGCGGGTGCGCCACTACGGCGACCGGTTCGCCGTGGGAGACGACACGCCGGTGTTCGTCGAGATCAAGCAGCGGGTCAACCGGGTCACGCAGAAACGCCGGGTACGGCTGCCGTACCGGGACGCGCTGCGGCTGTGCGACGGACGGCAGATGGTCGAGCACGAGCCTTCCCAGCGGGCCTTCCTGGAAGAGGTGCTCGACCTGGTCCTGCGCCTGGACCTGCGGGCCACCGCGATGACCGGCTACCAGCGGCACGCCTACGTAGGCCGCGACGCCGACGTGGGCCTGCGCGTCACCTTCGACCAGCGCATCCGCGGCCGGGACCGCGACTTCCACCTCGGCGCCGACGCCGAGAACCGGCTCATCGTCCCGGCCGGCAAGTCGATCGTGGAGGTCAAGGCCAACGAGCGGGTGCCGTACTGGCTGACCGACCTGACGGCCAAGCGGAACCTGCAGGTGGTGCGGGTTTCCAAGTACTGCCAGAGCGTGGAGGCCTACGGGCTGGCGCCGCGCTCCGTCTTCCACGTCCCTGACCACGATCTCGACTTCGACTGTGACCGGTCGACCGTTCTTTCGGAGGCATGACCCCTCATGGACTTCTCCTTCCAGGACCTGTCCGGCACGTTCAGCGTGGCTGACATCGCGATCGCGATGGCGCTGTCGTTCGTGCTCAGCACGATGATCGGCTGGGTGTACCGGGCGACGCACCGCAACGTGTCCTACAGCCAGTCCTACGTCCAGACGCTGGTCATCCTCGGCATGCTGATCTCGCTGATCATGCTGGTCGTCGGCTCGAACATCGCGCGCGCCTTCGCTCTGGTCGGCGCCCTGTCGGTGGTGCGTTTCCGCAACGCCATCAAGGAGACCAGGGACGTCGGGTTCATCTTCCTGGTGATGGGCGTCGGGATGGCCGTCGGCACCCGCTTCTACCTGCTGGGCATCGTCGCCGCCGTGGCGATCTCGCTGATCATCATGCTCATGCACCGGTTCAACTGGTTCCAGCTGAACGTGCGGCGGCAGGTCGTCAAGGTCCAGGTCCCCTCGGATGAGGACTTCACCGCCTCGATCCAGGACGTGCTCATCCGGCACACCGACGAGTTCGAGCTGGTCAGCATGGAGTCGATCCGCGGTGGTGCGCTGACGGAGCTGATGTACACCGTCAAGATCAAGAAGGGCGGCGAGCCGGCCGATCTGATCGCCGGTCTGCGCGAGCGCAACCACGGCCAGTCGGTCACCGTCCTGACCGGGTACGACCAGACCGACCTGTAGGCCCGGCACATGGCACAGTCCAAGAAGTTCAAGCACCGCATCCCGGTCAAACTCCGGCACAACTGGAAGCTGGTCGCACTGTGCGTGGCGTTCCTGGCCGCCTGCTGGGGCGTGTTCGGCACCGGGACGATCCGCCCGTACGTCACCACCGCCCAAGCCGCCGAGGCCGAGACCGTCACCACGAACCTGACCGGCACCAAGGACCTGTTCGACGCATCCGTGGCACACGAGGTGCAGCTCACCTTCACCGACGAGGCATATGAGGACATGCTGAGCGAGTACTTCAAGGAAGGCGAGAAGAAGTACCTCGAAGCCGACCTGACCATCGACGGCACCAGGATCCCCAGCGTGGGCGTCCGGCTCAAGGGCAACTCCACCCTGATGGGACTGACCTGGAAGGGGCAGTCCAAGCAGAGGGCCATGCCCGGTGGCGGCCGGCGGCCGGAAGGGATGCCCAAGGGCTTCCAGCCGCCCGAGGGCTTTCAACCGCCTGGCAATGGACAACCCCAGACCGGGCAACCCCAGACCGGGCAGCCCCAGACCGGGCAGCCCCAGACCGGGCAGCCCCAGACCGGGCAGCCCCAGACCGGGCAGCCCCAGACCGGGCAGCCCCAGACCGGGCAGCCGCAGGGTAATGGGGGGCCGCCCGGAGGCGGCATGTTCGGCGCGTCCCTGAAGGGTGAGGAGCCGGAGAACCTGCCGTGGCTGATCAGCTTCGATGAGTTCGTGGAGGGTCGCCGCTACCAGGGCCACAGCCAGGTGGCCGTGCGGCCGGCCGCGACGGGCTCGACGACGATGCTGAACGAGGCACTGGGCATCGCGGTGGTCGGCGCCTCCGGCGAGCCGACCCAGCGCTCCACCTACAGCTCCTTCACCGTCAACGGCCGCTCCTCCACGCCGCGCCTGGTGGTGGAGTACCTCGACGAGGGCTACGCCGAAGGCCTCGGCAACGGCGTGCTGTACAAGTCGCTGGCCACCAGCAGCTTCAGCTACAAGGGCGAGGACCAGACCGAGTACACCACCGACTTCAAGCAGATCGACAAGGTCGGCGGCAAGGACCTGCAGCCGGTCATCGACCTGGTCAAATGGGTGAACGAAGCCTCCGACGCCGAGTTCGCCGAGGGCCTCGCCGACCGCTTGGACGTGGAGTCGTTCGCCCGCTACCTGGCCCTGCAGAACATCATGGTCAACTTCGACGACATGGCCGGCCCCGGACGCAACTACTACCTGTGGTACGACCTGAACACCAAGAAATTCAAGGTCATCACCTGGGACCTCAACCTCGCCTTCAACGGCGACGCCACGAGCGGCGTGAACGACACGATCGCGATGGGCTTCGGTCAGGGACGTCCCCAGCAGAACCAGCAGGCACAAACCCGGCAGCAGGGCCAGCCGGCCCAGGGCTTCACCCCGCCCGAGAACGCCGGGCAGGGAGGCCCGGAAGGCGGCATGATGCGCATGGGGCATCCGCTGAAGGAGAAGTTCCTCAAGAACGCCACCTTCAAGAAGGTCTACGAGGAGCAGCACCGCGCCCTGTACGCCAAGCTCCTGGAGGGTGGCACCGCCTCCGGCCTGCTCGACGACCTCGTCACCTCCTACGAACTGAACGAAGGGGCCGACACCGCCAAGATCGACGCCGAGGCGCAGACCCTGCGCACGTTCCTGCAGACCCGGACCGAGACCCTGCGCTCCGACAAAGCGATCAGCGGCGCGTAGCACTTTCGCAGTCGTCATGGGTCCGCCGGGCTCGAGCCCGGCGGACCCATCACCATGCCGGGACGCCAGCGCGGGCAGCCCGGAGGCGGCGATCCTGGCCTGGTCG
>NZ_JBFAMX010000523.1:0-7292 GCF_040659615.1 Nonomuraea sp. NPDC049784 | reverse complement strand
GGTGCTCGGGGGCGTCCTCGCCGGGCATCAGGTACTGGATGGCGGCCCACAGCGTGGGGGTCGCGAAGGGGCGGCCGCCCAGACCCGGGTTGGCCAGCGCGATCGCGCGCCGCTCCCCGCCGCGGCCGACCGGGACCAGGTCGCCGGCCTGGGCCGCGAGCCGGCGTAGGTTGTCCCAGCGCCACAGGTGCGGCACCGCGCGCGAGCGGGGATGGGCCGGCATCAGGTCGCCGATCTCCGTCCACAGCGGCACCAGCAGCTCCTGCTCGAAACCGCGGTAAAGATCCTCGAGCGCGGGAGTGACAGTGGGCTGGTCCGGCGCGTCGGTCGCGCGGAGCCGCACCGGGGACTCTGGGCTGGTCACAGGGGTGCTCATGCGGCTCATGCTGCTACTGTCACATTCTGCAGAACACATAATTCTGTTGTGCAGAATTGGAGGGTGATGGACAAGCCGCTGAAGAATCCGCCCACCTACCTGATCAACAGTGTTGATCACGCGTTGCGGATCGCCACGATGCTGCAGCTGGAGGGTGAGCTGAGCGTCTCAGAGGTTGCCGAGCGGCTTGGCGTGGCCCGCTCCACCGCGCACCGGCTGCTCGCGATGCTGGTGTACCGGGACTTCGCGGTCCAGGACGATCGGCGCCTCTACCGGGCCGGCCCGGTCCTGGAGCTCGCCGCCCACTCGCCCTCGGTCGCGTCCCGGCTGCGGGCGGCGGCCCTGCCGCACCTGCACCGGCTCGTCGACGTGGTCGACGAGTCCGTCAACCTGGCGGTGCGCACCGGGGACACGGTCCGGTTCATCGTCAGCGTCGAGTGTGCCCGGACCCTGCGGGTGGGGTCGCGCGAGGGCATGGTGTTCCCGGCCCACCGCACCACGGCGGGACTGCTCCTGCTGGCCGAGCTGACCGACGAGGAGCTCCAGGAGGTCTACCCGGCCGACGGTCCCGATCTGGAAGGGCTGCGGGATGAGCTGGCCCGGGTACGGCGCAACGGTTTCGTCCTCAACCAGAACCGCTCCGAGCGCGGCGTGGTGGCGGTCGGCGTGCCGGTACGGGGGCCAGACGGGAACGCTCTCGCCGGCCTGTCGGTGTCGATGCCGAGCGGACGCTACGACCGGCACCAGCTGCCGTCACTGGTCAACATCCTGAACCGCGCCGCGGGCGCCATCGAGGCCGATCTCGCCTGAGCCGGGCTCCAGCGCCCGCCGGGTCTCCCGGGCGGTGGTGAGCAGGTGCGCGGTGAACCTGTCGATGTCCTCCTGGGCGTACCGGGCGAAGGGCATAGCGATGCTGAAGGCCGCCCGCTCGCCGTTGATCACGCCGAGCGACACGGCGAGGGCCGCGACGCCGACTTCGGACTCCTCGAAGTTCACGCCGATGTTCTGCCGGCGGGTCTTGTCCAGCTCCTGATGGATCCTGCCGAGGTCGATGTCGAGTTCGCGCCCGCGCGCGCCGGACAGCGCGACCCCGTAGCGGGCGTCGACCTCATCGCGGGGTAGCTCGGCCAGCATGGCCTTGCCCGCCGACGTGACGTGCGCGGGGAGCTTCACGCCGGTCCGCAGACTGAACCGCAAGGGGTGGGACGTCGCCTCGATGCCGTCGAGATGGTGGATCTCCGTGCCGACGAGGGTCGCCAGGTGCACCGTCTCGCCCACGCGTTCGAACAGGCGCTCCAGGTAGGGGCGCACTCTGGTTCTCAGCGGTGGCGCCGGCCTGGCCATGCCGGGCTGCAGGAACGCCGGGCCGGGCTCGTAGCGTTTGCGTGCTCCCTGCCTGGCGAAACCGTCCGCGGCGAGCGTGGCGAGAAGGCGTTGCGCCGTTGACGGATTGACGTCCAGAGCCCTGGCCGCCTCAGTGACGCTGAGGCTGCCCTCCTCCGCCATCAATTTGAGGAGCACAAGCGCGCGGTGAACCGCGCCCACCAGCGCTGGTTGATCCGCTGCACCATTTTTGCTTATCACGCAATGAGAATACCGGGTATTGCGCTTTCTGCAATCTGTACGTTACGTTCTCCGGCACGCAGGACGACAGCCTTTCCGGCCCAGCTCCTGGCCTGGCAGCCCGCGGGGGTCAGGTCTGCGGCTTCGCGAGCAACGGCGCAGCCCAAACCACATGACAGGCGCCGCCACAACCCCTTCTCACCGCTCGACCCGCTCACTCCACCAAGGAGTTCCGATGAGTCCGTCACTCCCGGCGAAATTGACAAAGCGGCCTATCCGACCGGCTACGCCCGCTCCGCCTCAGGCGAAGCGCGCCGTGGTCAGCGGGACGTTCGGCTCGGCGCTGGAATGGTTCGACTTCGCCGTCTACGGCGCGATGTCCGCCACCGTCTTCCCGGCCCTGTTCTTCAACGAGATGGACCCCGCCATCGGATTGCTGGCCTCCTTCGCCACCTTCGGCGTCGGCTTCTTCGCCCGGCCGCTCGGCGGCATCGTCTTCGGTCACCTCGGTGACCGCATCGGCCGGCGCAAGGTCCTGCTCACCACGTTCATCTCCATGGGCGCCGGGTCCCTGGTGATCGGCCTGTTGCCGCCCTATTCCGCGATCGGCTTCGTGGCACCCCTGTTGCTGGTGCTGATGCGCTTCATCCAGGGCTTCGCGCTCGGCGGCGAGGCCACGGGTGCCCAGCTGATGACCATGGAGCATGCGCCGGCCGACCGCCGCGCCTTCTACGGTGCGCTCATGGCGATGGGGTCACCCATCAGCCAGGTCGCGGCCAATGCCCTGCTCGCGCTGCTGTCGGGTGTCCTCAGCGAGGAAGCCTTCACGTCCTGGGGCTGGCGCCTGCCGTTCCTGCTGAGCATCCTGCTCGTCGCCGTCGGCATCTACATGCGGCTCAAGGTGGAGGAGACCCCGGTCTTCCGTGAGGGCATGCGGGAACTCGCCGAGAAGACCACCAACCCGGCAGTCGTCCTGCGCACCCACTGGGTCACGATCGCACGGCTCATCCTGGCCTTCTCGCCGATCGTCATCACCTTCTACGTGGTGTCGGTCTTCGGGCTCAGCTACCTGACCCAGCACGGTTTCACCAGGAGCCAGACGTTCACGATCATCATGATCTCGAATTTCCTCTCCGTCATCGCGATCTGGTGGGGAGGGCGTATGGCCGACCTCCACGGCCGCCGGAAAATCCTCATGATCGGCTCCATCGGCACGCTGGTTGCGGCCCTTGTCTTCTTCAGCGTCGTCGACCTGGGCAGCTTCCCCCTCACGCTGGGCATGGTCTCCTTCGCGCTGGTCACGGCCCAGTTCGGCAATGCCGGCCAGGGGGCCCTGTTCGCCGAGGCGTTCCCCACGCACATGCGCTACACCGGCTCGGCCCTGGCGCTCACCGGCGCGAATCTCATCTTCGCCGCGCCGGCCCCGTTCCTGGCCTCGTGGCTGACCAGCCTCAGCGGTGGAAGCACCTTCGCCATCACGGTCTTCTGGGTGGCGGTCATCGCCGCCGCGATCATCAACATGCTGCTCATGGGCGACGGCAAGACGCTCGAAGGCGGCGAGCACCGGTTCGGGCGGTACGCGGACGCCGCGGAGGCCGACGCGGAGCCGGCTCTCAAGGGGGCGGTGCGCCGATGATCGTCGAGCAGCGCACCTACGTTCTGCACACCAGCGCGAGCATGGCCGACTACCTGGAGGCCTACGAGACCATCGGCCTGCCCGCGCAGAAGCCGATCCTCGGCGGCTTTCTCGGATACTTCACCACCGAGTTCGGCCGCCAGAACGAGCTCACCCACTTCTGGGCCTATGCCGATCTGGAGGACCGTCGCCGGCGGCGTGCCGAGCTGGCCGCGAACGAGCAGTGGCAGAAGTGCCTGGCCATCATCCGCCCGATGATCATGACGATGGAGAACAAGATCATGTATCCGACGTCCTTCTCGCCGATCCGCTCCCTGCCCGTCCGCGTCGCCGACGCGGACACGGCGTTCACCGCGAAGTGAGGACGAGGCAATGACCCTGCTACACACCGACGAGCCGGCTCCCGCCCCCGCGCGAACCCGGTCGGCCATCGTCACGGGTGGCGCCGGCGGCATCGGCTCGGCCATCAGCCGGCGGCTGGCCGGGGCCGGCTACGGCGTCGTCGTGGCCGACGTCGATGCCGAGGCCGCCGGCCGTACCGCGAAGGACCTGCCCGAGGTCGACGGCGCCGAACACCGCGGTTTCGGCGGAGACCTGACCAGCTCGGCCGTCAACCGCGAGCTCGCCGCGTTCGCCGCGGACGGCGGAGCCCTCGACGTCATCGTCAACGGCGTGGGCATCTCGCCCAAGCGCAACGGCAGGAAGATCCCGTTCCATGAGCTGAGCGACGAGGAGTGGAACCGGGTGCTGGCGGTCAACGTCAGCGCACCCTTCTTCCTGGTGCGCGAGGCCTACCGGTACATGCCCACCGACGGCAGCGCGAGCATCGTCAACCTGCTGTCGATCACGGCCAAGCTCGGAGCCGGCGGCCCGGAACAAGCGGACTTCCCGCCCTACCTCCCCTCCACCATCGCCTACGCCGCCAGCAAGGCTGCGCTGCAGAACCTCACGGCCAGCCTCTCCCGCGAGCTCGCCCCCCAGCGGATCAGGGTCAATGGCGTCGCCCCCGGATTCGTGCAGACGCCGATGATGGGCGACGTCCCGGCCGACGACCGGCTCCTGAGCCAGGTGCCGATGAAGCGGTTCGCCCGTCCCGAAGAGATCGCCGACGCCGTGGCCTTCCTCCTCAGCGACCAGGCCGGCTATATCAACGGCACCAGCCTCGATGTCAACGGCGGCTGGCTCACCTGCTAGCGCCTGGCCCGTTCAGTCCCCGAAAGGCAATTGCACGCATGTCCATTCCCGAACACACCTTTGACCTGGTCGTCATCGGTTCCGGCATAGCCGGGCAGACGGCGGCGACGTCGGCGGCCGAGTCCGGCCACGACGTGGTCCTGTTGGAGAAGACCGGCACGCTGGGGGGTTCCTCGGCGATGAGCGGCGGCTGGTTCGCCTTCAGCGGTACGCAGGAGCAGGCCGCGGAGGGGATCGAGGACTCGGCCGAGCTGTTCCTCAGGGACATGCTCGAACTGGGGAAGCACCTCAACGACCGATCGCTGCTGGAGGCCTACCTCGCCTGCCAGGAGGACACCTACCGGTGGCTCAAGGATCACGGGGTGGTCTTCCGGGAGGTGGAGCTCAGCTCGGGGCAGTCGGCCAGGCGCAGCCACAACTCCGCGATCAAGGAGGTCCTGGCCACTCTCCACCAGGCGTTCACCGCCGCCGGTGGGCAGACCCGGCTCAGCCACCGGGCCGTCCGGCTGGTGCGGGACGATTCCGGCCGGGTGACCGGGGTGGAGACCGACACCCCCCAGGGGCGGGCGCTGTTTCGTGGGCGGGCCGGAGTGGTGCTGGCCACCGGCGGCTTCTCGCGGGGCACAGACCTGCTGAAGACCTTCGCGCCCGAGCAGCTCGCCGCGATCCCGTACGGTGGCACGGGCAACACCGGCGACGGGCTGAAGATGGCATGGCGGCTCGGCGCCGGCATGGCCGACATGTCCTTCGTCTCCGGGACCTACGGATCGCACCCGGAGACGGGCGAGGAGTTCCACGAGCTGCTCACGGCGTACTACATGGGTGCGATCATCGTGAACAGGCGCGGCCGGCGGTTCGTCGATGAGTCACGGGATTACAAGACGCTGGGCCGGGTGGTGCTCGACCAGCCCGAGGGCCTCGGATTCCAGATCTTCGACGCCAAGGTGCGGGCCAAGTCCCACCGCGGCATCCCGCTGAAGGACGTCGACACCCTCGAAGACATCGGGCACGTCTTCAAGGCCGGCACCCTGCACGAGCTCGCCGAGCTGGCCGGCATCGACCCGGCCGGCCTGGCCGACACCGTGGAGCGCTACAACGCCGTGGCGGCCGGGGAGCAGGCGGATGAGATGGGTCGCACCAGCTTGTGCAACGGCGTCGGCGACCTGCTGCCCATCGATGAAGCGCCCTTCTACGCCTACCCCGCCAAGTCGCTGATGACCACGACCTACTGCGGCATCACCATCAACCCCCACGGCCAGGCGCTCGACGTCGACGGCGAGGTCATCGACGGCCTGTACGCCGTCGGGGAGGTGACCGGCGGCTTCCACGGCGCGGCGTACATGACCGGCACCTCGCTCGGCAAGGGCACCGTCTTCGGCCGCATCGTCGCCCGGCACGCCGCGACCCCATCCGCCGCCTGACAGGAGTCATCGCAGATGAAGCATTCACTCATCGTCGACGAGGTCCGCCACGTGGACGTCGTGGTCGTCGGCTCGGGCGTCTCCGGCTCGGCCGCGGCCATGACCGCTGCCCGGAACGGCGCCAGGGTGGCGCTGCTGGAGAAGCTCGACGCCTTCGGCGGGTCGGCCGCCCTTTCGGCAGGGATGTTCTGGACCGCGCCGACCGTGGAGGCGCTCCGGGAGCGGATCCCGCTCGGGAATCCGGAGCTGGGCGCCAAGCTCGTGGCCGACTACGAAGCGGCTCTCGCCGAGCTGCGGTCCTCCGGTGTGCGGGTGGCCGACGAGCCCAAGCGCGACATCATGACCTTCGGCATCGGCTACTCCACCGACATCAAGGCCATCCTCGCCCGGTGCCGGGAGGAGGTCATCGCGGCCGGCGGCCAGGCGCACACCGGCAGCCCCATCGTCCAGCTCCTCCACAACGGCAGGGAGGTCACCGGCGTCATCGCCCGTGACGGCGAGGGCCGCCTCGTGCGCTACGACGCGGGCGCCGTCGTCCTGGCGACCGGCGGTTTTCAGGGTGCCCGCGATGAGCTCACCCGGCACATCGGGCCCAACGCCGATCGGCTGCTGCTGCGTTCCAACCCCGGCAGCGTCGGGGACGGGCTGCGGCTCGCGCGTGCCGCCGGCGCCGGCGGCACGACGGCGATGAGCACCTTCTACGGTCACCTCATCGGCTACCCGGTGCGCCGGTTCGAGCCTGCCGACTTCCTGCCCTACTCGCAGTACTACTCCGGCTCCACCGTGCTGGTGAACGTGCGCGGGGAGCGCTTCGTCGACGAGACCGAGGGTGACGAGCTGCTCAACCAGGCGGTCACCTTCCAGCCCGAGGCGCGCGGCGTCCTGATCTTCGATCACCACGTCCGCGTCACCGAGGGCACCGAGGAACCCTTCCCCGGCCTCGGCACGATCGACCGGTATGCCGTGGCCGTCGAGGCGGGGGCCCGGCACGCCGAGGCCGCGACGCTGGAGGAACTGCTCGCCGCCGTCGTCGGCTGGGGCATCGACGGGGAGCGGCTGCGCGACACCCTCGATCGCTACACCGAGGTGGCGCGCGACGGCG
>NZ_JBFAMX010000522.1:0-7322 GCF_040659615.1 Nonomuraea sp. NPDC049784 | reverse complement strand
CCGGCGTGGCAGGGGGTCGGCTGGCGGAGGCCGATGGCGTGGGCGCGGCGGAAGACGGCTCCGGCGTTGGCCTGCGCGTCAGGATCACGATCGCGGCGGCCGCCATGACGATCAGCAAGGCGGCGGCGGTCCAGGCACGGCGCAGGCGCTGCCGGGCCAGCTGGTCCAGATCGGGAGTCGATGCCATGGATGGTGTGTCCGATCACCAGTTGGCGAAGAACGACACGATGGGAATCGTCATGAACAGACCGCCCAGGGCGCCGATCACGTAAACGGCGTGATGCATGCCCTCGGCGGCCATGTCCTGGCGCCGTGACTTGCCCAGCATGACCTTGAGCCACGCGAAACCGAACATGATCACGCCGACGACCAGGCTGATCGCCTTGATGAAGCCGAACACCTTGCTGCCGAATCTGCTGAGCTCGGCAGGAGCCGACGCGGGCGGATCGGAGAAGATGGGGATTTGCCCGCCCGGGGCCGGAGTCTCACCCGGCAGCATGGCCTGGACCACCGTGATGATCGCGTGCACCGTGTGGCTCATGACTGCGCGCCCGCGTCCGCCGGCAGGGCCCGCATCCGGGCGCGCAGACGCTGAGCCAGCCGCGCGGCCCGACCGGAGGAGGCCAGTGCCGCGTGGGCGTCGAGCTGACGTAAAGCAAACAGGTACGGCACCCGGACCATCCCGGCCACCTCGGTGCTGATCGCTTTGAGGTGATACCGCGACATCGCGGGCAGCCCAAACGGGTCAGCGGCTCGCACCAGCAGTACCGGCCGGGGAAGTGCGCGAGGCCAGCCAGCCACCATCTGGGCCGCCCGATGGGTGCCGGCGGCGGTGGAGGAGGCCACCAGAGCCAAACGATGACCAGCCGCTAGCGCGCCACCGGCGTATTCCATGGCGCGTGGCGTGCTGGCCTCGTGGTTGAGCAGCATGACCAGGGTCGAGGTGCCAGCGCCACCGTGGGCGCCGACCAGGGTCCACAGCGGGACCTCGGACCTTTTATTGCTCATCTGCATAGTCCCTCTTACGCCTCAATGGCTTCTGCAGTACCGTTCTGACACTTGACAAGACGTTCTAACACTCTTGACAGGTATTTGCCAAGAATGTTTTCAAGGAGTAATAGCGGCCGACCATGCGAACCGTTGCGATCATCGCCGTGTCATTGGCGCTCGTCCTCGTGTCCGCGCCGCTGATGCTGGCCGCTGCCGTCCTTCGATTAGCGACAGGAGGAAGCGGGCCGGAAATGACGTTCTCCGACACGCCCGCGACGGTGGCCGGCCTCCCGGCGGGCTTCGAGCAGCTGTACCGGGCCGCGGCAAACACCTGCCCCGGGCTGGACTGGCACGTGCTCGCCGCGATCGGCAAGATCGAGACCGACCACGGCCGCTCCCAACTGCCCGGCGTCAAAAGCGGCACCAACTACGCCGGCGCCGCTGGTCCGATGCAGTTCCTCATCACCACGTGGGGTGGCAGCGCCCAGATCACGATCGGCTCCCGCTTCAACGGGTACGCCAGCGACGGCGACGGCGACGGCGTGGCTGACGTCTACAACCCCGCCGACGCAATCCTCGCCGCGGCCAAGTACCTGTGCGCACACGGAGCACAGCGAAATCTGCGCCAGGCGATCTACGCCTACAACCACTCCTGGGACTATGTGAACAGCGTGCTGTCACAGGCCGATCGCTACCGCTCCGCCGCTGCCACGACGCCCCCGTCCGGCATCTCCAACCCGGCCGATCTGCCTGCTCAGCAGCCCAGTGGCGCCGACCGCATCACTCCGCGGATGCGTGTGGTGCGCGACCAGATCAAGCAGCTGTTCCGGGTGCCCTACGGCATCGGCTGCTACCGCGCCAACGGCGGCATCAAGGGCGGCGGCGAACACCCCCTCGGGCGGGCCTGCGACTTCATGCTCAGCAAGGGCGGAGTCATGCCATCAGCGGGCGAGCAGGCCCGCGGTGATGCCATCGCAGCCTGGGTCCAGGCCAACGCCAGCCGGTTAGGCATCTACTACATCATCTGGCGGCGCCGCATCTGGAATCCGAGCCGCTCACGTGAAGGCTGGCGGCCCATGGCCGACCGCGGCAGCATCACCGAGAATCATTTCGATCATGTCCATGTGAGTGTCCGGTAAAAACTGCTTCGGGAACGCCATGCACCCCCGATCCTCGAGCCGACACCGGGAGATGAACAACCACCTTAGAGGTCGCCCACGACACGGTTTACTTCGAGGTTTACAACCTGTTGACAGAAAATGCTGACATTGCGGTACGGCTGATCTATGCTCACGCCCATGCGGCCCGATCAAGAGCCTCACCCCGATGCCACCACACTCACCGGATCGGCGGCCCTGGCCCGTCTAAGCGATCAGGCCGCCACCGATGTGTTTGCCGGTGAGCACCACGGGCCAGTACGGCTGAATCGCGCCGAGAGCCCCGGCGAGAACCTGTCACACCAGTCAGAGCCGGAAAGAGCCCCCTTGTCGTCAACAGAGGGTCACAATGCCGAGCGACGGCTCGAACGGCTCGCTTCGACCGTCGGCACCTCACCCGATGAAGAGTTCTGGGCTGACGGCGACGACCACGACGATGATGAGGCATGGGACCTCGGTGGGCGGCGTCGACACCACCTGCCTCTGTCCTTGAAAGCCGGGGCCGTAGCCGGCGCTCTTGTCTTGGCCCTGGCGGCCTGGTCGTTGTGGGCTTCTGCCAGCGAACCCACCGACGCGACCACTAGCCGACTCGGGCCAACTCCCCGCGTGAGCAACTCCTTACCGATGGACAGCCCTCCCCCACTTCCCGAGACCGAGCAGGAAGTCCAGCCTTCGCCTCCGCTTCCGACTCAACACCCCAGGCGCAAACGGACCCGCAGCTCCGTCACGCACAAGCCCACCACGACACCTTCGCTCCGGCCCTCGACCCGCAGCACCGCACACGAGCACCCTCGGGAAACGCCGACGCCTCGGGCGAGTCGACATCCCGAAGAGAATGTGCCTGCCGGCCCCACCACCCCGCCGCCACCGCCTACCCATGACGAGCAAGACTCCGCCGCGGACACTGGCCCCACCGCAGCACCACCTCCGCCCGGCGGCTGACATTCCAAGACAGCCTCCTGCTGTCCAAACAAGTCCCCAGCGGTTCTGGCAACCGCTACATCGCCCTGCTGGAGACCGCCGCATGGCGGTGTGGTGCCAGTGAGCTCTGCTGCCGAAACCTTCTGCACCACAGTCAGGACAGTCACGGACATGATCGAGCCCCTGACTCACTCCAGCGATCGCCCAACGCTCGGGCGTGGCATCGAGGCCGTAATCGGGTAAGCCCCAACGCCCCGCCAGCGCAGCGGCCGCAACTACAGCGTCCTCACGCAACGCTGAGCACGCCCCGGACCAGCAGCGACCAGGACCAGTCCTGCCGTGGGTCTTGACCGTTGGAATGAACGCCATGGCGCCCCCGCGGGTTCGCCGGCAAACGGGAGACGTCGATCAGCTGATGAGCCGCCAGCAGGACCACGTCCCACGGTCCGCGCCACACGAGGTTGCGGTCGGAGCTGCAGGCGAGGATCACACCGCGATACGGCCAGGCGCGGACGACAGTGAGGAGGGCGCTGGCCGGTGCCCGTCACCACGACCGATGGCCGTCCCCGCTGATCCACCATCGTTCATGAAGGCTCCCCGTACAGCAAGAGAAGGGCCTGCAACAGCGGCTTCCTGGCATCCCCAGGAGACCGAATAGAGCCTGATAGCACACGCTTGCAATCACCAAAGCAGACGATCCTCTGCTCACCAGCGTCCAGGTCACTACGCCGACCAAAATTAGAGACACACGTGCGTTTCCTCACTGCGAATCAGACGGCAAATACCGACTGTGATTCATTCGTGATCATCTCGGCCGCTGCCTAGATCCTGGGCATTCGAACCCATCACCTGCGGCTTCGTGTCTGATATGTACCGGATTTGACCGTTGACAAGCTGTGGAGATTTCCTTGTCACGCCTGTCCGGACTTTGATCACAAATGAGACACGATAGGCGTCATGGCGCGGAAATAGCATGGCGACCAAAGGGCTGCGTCGTTAGATTTATTCGCCGATTAACTACAAGTACGAAATGTCAGTCAAGGTCCGTGAGGAGTTGTCAATGCCGCAGCGGTCAGGCCGACACCCGTACACGACGACGAACCCCGATCCGCCTCCCCCACGCCACCACCACCCGGAAGACCACGACGCATCCGCACGCCCAGGGCGGCACCGCGCAGGACGGCACGAGCTTCTTCCCGACGCGACCTCACCCGCAGCCCGGACACGCCCGGCCCTTTGGCGAAGGGTAGGCGCGCCAGCGGCCCTGGCTGTCGTTGGCATCACCGCCCTGACCCTGCTCGTCAACCCCTTCACCAGCCCGCACCTCACAGCCACAACGGCAGCCCAGCCTGATCAGGTCGATCAAGCCGACGCCCTGGGGCCGCTGCCCTTCGACTCCCCGCCCCCGCTGCCAGCCACCTCCACGGCGCCGCCCTCACATGGCACACCCACGCCGAGCTCGAGTGTCGACACCAAATCCGCGCACCGGCCCACGACCAGCACCCAGCGGCCACCCTCACGACGCATCCGGCCCAGACCATCGAATGTCATCGAACCCAGCCTCGCCGGAGACCCCACCAACGTGACGGCGGACACCGCCAGTCCCTCCGACCTCTCCCCGTCGATGCCGCCGAGCACCCGCACTGCCGAAACTCCCTACGCGAGCGTGACGCCCGCGGCCCTGAACCTGGGGTCGGACCGCACCGGAACCGTCGCCGTGAAGATCTCACCCGGCCCCGGCACATGGTCGGCCACCAGTTCGGGCTCCCACGTCCACCTAGCCGCCGATGGCACCGTCACCATCGACACCCCGGCCAGTGAGTCCAGATGCGAGGGCCTGCCGCGCACGGTCACCGAAACCGTCACGATCACCTGGCAAACTCGCAACGCCAGCGACACCGCGAGCGGCACGCTCACCCTCACAGTGTCCTGGACCATCACCACAAACCCAGGCCAAGCCGTCCCAGATGGGCGCGGGGGCCAGCCCGGGAGCCACTGCACCTCCACCTCGCCGGACTATCCCCGAGAAGCGATCACCATCGGTCGATAAAACGCCGGCGACAACGCTCCCCCAGGCCGCCCCCCAGCAAGTCCCGCACAAGGGAACGACGCAGCAGCCCGCATCAGGAGCAACCCAAGTCCGTCCCCAATCAGAGCTTCCCAGGGGGAGAAACCACGATGACACGTCTCCATCTCCGTAAACGTGGCTGGATCACCGTCGGAGTGATCGCCACGGTGGCAGTGCTCGGCACGACCGGGCTATCCATCGCAAACAATTACAGCAACGTCAGCAACGAGACCGTATGCGCGGTCTGGGACGACCCAGGCAGCCAGGGCTACCAGGAATGCCTTGACAACCTCAACGGCACACAGGCGGGCGGTCTTGTCCCCGGCGCCCAGGCAGGCAAACCGTCGGTCTCCGCCACCAGCACGGGCAACCCCCGACCGCTCATGTACTTCTGCCGGGACAAGGGCAAGTCCCACCTCGCTGCCACCAAGCCGGTCAAGGGCTGCGCCGACCAGCTCAAGTGTCTCTACAAGGCGAACGACCGCAAATATCACTGCATGGACGGCAAGGGTATCCCCGCCAGCCCGCCAGGGAACGTTTGCAAAGTCAACCCGAACTTCGCATGCGCCGATGAGGTCGTCGTCGCCACTCCCCTCGGCGTGGAGCCGGACAACACCACACACTCGACGAACTCGTCCACGCAAACCGCTCTTCCACCGAAGACAGCCGAGCCGACCAATCAGGCCCTGCCCGACGCCCCCAGCACCACCTCGCCGACGCCCACCTCCACGGCCTCACCTGCTGCGACGCCAAGCGGCTCTCCGAGCGCGACGATCGCGGCCGACGACCCCGTCGGCCAGGCGCTCCTCCAGACCAAGCAGCGAAACTTGCGGGTCTGGCTGGAAAGCGACCTGGTGAGCGTCTGGAGCAAGGGAACCGATCAGCTCCAAGCAGCGGCAAACCGGCTCAAGATTTACGCCACCCAACCCGGCGTCGTCGGTGTCAAGATCGCCTACGACTTGGGGTTGCGCGGGCCCACCACCTCCGACGAGACCGTGCGGTTCGTGACCGAAACCGCGCAGATCCTCCGCGCCACCCTTCCCGCCGGTCGGCAGATCGCCGTGGACGTGGTCATCCCTGAACTCGGCTGCGGGGGTCACGAGACGTGTGTCAAAGCCATGCAAACAGCCCATCCCCAAGCGACCGTCGAGACAGTCCAGCGATACGTAACCAGCGGAAACATCGACGCCCTCAACATCACAGCAGGACTGTTCACCGCCGAGTATGCCAAGTTCGGCATCCAGCCGGCGGACGCTATCAAGAACACGTGGCTGCGCATCCGAACCGATCCCAACCTCCGGTGGAAGAACGCCATGCCCGGACTCTTCCTCGGATCGCGAGATATCGGGCTGGCGCATGAGGGCAACACCAGCCCTCTCACCGCCGCCGCGGCAAACAAGCTGGTCCACGAACGCGTGGACGCTCCCCTGCGCAGCGGAGCCGACCATGTAATCTTGTGGACTTGGCGGCAGAAGTTCAAGGGCGACGATGGACGCGAGCAGACCTGGCGCCTGGCCGACGTCGAGGGGCAAGCCAACGCCATATGCAACGCACTACGTGCTCGCCAACGCATGCTGAGCATTGCCTACGACCCGCGCGATTCCGAGACCGGCATTGCCGGCGACATTGCAACCATCGCCAAAATCGCCTCATCGATCTTCATGTTCGTGCCGTAGGCGGAATGGTCTCCCTCAGTATCACCGGCAAGACCAGGGCTTGCGGGCCAGGTAACCTCCCAGGCCCGCAAATCCCGTTCGCGAGACGATGAGTCCGCTTACTCTCTAGCAAGCGGCGGCCGCTCCAACACAATGTGGGACGCGCTGCATACTCGCGGCCTCACGATGTGATCGCCGCCCCCGGCGGACGCGGCGCGCAGCGCCAACCGCAGGCCAGACCACGCGCGGAGCGCAAGCGGCTGTGCGGCTCGATCATCACCGAGCCGGCGCCGTGATTCCCAAGATCTTCGATCATGCCGAGGCCCGCGACCCTGCCCATGCCCGTCCCTGCGTTGTGCTCGTCGACGGAGCCCCCCACCACATAAGCGTGCACATCATGATCGACTTCGTCCACGTGCTGGAGAATTATGGGCGGCCTGCCTGAAGTCTGCACCCGCCCGCCGCCGAGGACTGGGTCGCCATCCACGCCCTGGCACTGCTAGCCGGGCGCACCGACCAGATCGTCACCGC
>NZ_JBFAMX010000521.1:0-7365 GCF_040659615.1 Nonomuraea sp. NPDC049784 | reverse complement strand
AGTGGAACGACCCCGCCGTCAAGGGGTCGAAGCGTACCTTCAAGGGCGCGCTCGTGCTGCTCGACTACCCGAACCAGCCGTTCGTGGTGACGCAGTCCCACGGCGCCCGCCACCGTGGTCAGGGTCCACTCGGCGAACCACCGGTAGGCGATGAGGTCGTGCTCCTCCGACAGCGCGGCCAGCTGCCCGGCCAGCGGGCCGCGGACGTGCGCCTCGCGCTCGTAGTCGGCCTCCTTGATCAGGAGCGCCAGCCCCAGCCCGGTCATCGCGGGATCGTCCAGGTCGCGGGCCAGACCGGCGACCTCGCGCGCGGCCGCCAGGCTACGCGGGTCCCCTTCACCCGCCAGCTCGCCGCAGAACGCGTCAAGCAGCCGGCAGCGGGTGACCGGATCGAGGTCGCCGCGGCGGAGCAGCCGCGACAGCAGCTCCACCGTGGGCGTGTCCACCACCCCGTACGGGCGGATCTGCCAGGGCGTGGCCTCAGTCCACGACGTGAACGCGACGATCAGCAGCTCGTCGCGCCCTGACTCCCTGGCGACCTGGACGGCCCGTTCCCGGGTGTCGCGGGCGGCCACCACGGCGCCCGCGCGTACCTGCGCCCGCAGCAGCTCTCCCAGCAACTCCACCCGGCGGGCGCAGCCGCCGTCGGCGTCGGCGACCCGCTCGAAGCAGTCCAGCGCCTGGTCGAGCAGCTCCACCGCGGTGTCGTGGGCGTACCTGCGGGTGGCGAGCTCGGCGGCGCGGACCGAGTAGTCCACCGCCTGCGCGGCCGTGGCCGAGGTCGCCGCCCTGGCGTAGTGGTGCGCGAGCGCGGTCGCATCGCCGGGATGCAGCGCCCGCAGCGACTCGGCTATGCGGGCGTGCATGCGCGTCCGCCGTACCTGGGGAAGGTCCTTGTAGAGGGTGTCGCGCACGAGCGCGTGCACGAACCGGACGCGTCCCGGCGACGGCTCGGTCAGCAGCCCGGACAGCTCCCCCGCCTCCAGCGCGTCGAGCACCTCGTCCTCGTCGCCGTCGGCGGCGTTGATCAGGACCTCGACCTCTGCCTCCCTGCCGACCACCGCGGCCAGCCGCAACACGCTCACCGCCGCCGCGGGAAGCCTGGCGAGGCGGCGGCGGAGCACGTCACGCACGCCCTCCGGCACCAGGGATAGGCTGCCCTCGCTGGCCAGCAGCCGGGCGCTCTCCCACACGTAGAACGGGTTTCCGCCGGTGCGCTCGGCCAGCGACGCGACGGTGCCGGGATCGACGGTCCTGCCGCACACGTACGTGACCAGCTGCTCGACGTCGGCCACGGGCAGCCCGTCCAGGTGCAGCCGCAGCGGGGCGTGCCGGGCGAGCGCGGCCAGCACGTCCTCCTGCTGCGTCTCGATGATCTCGGCGGGCCGGAAGGCGGCGATGAGCAGGACGCGGGCGTCACCCAGGTTGTCGGCGACCGCGCCGAGCAGGGCGAGGGTCTCGGTGTCCGCTCGGTGCAGGTCGTCGAGGACGATCGCCAGCGCCTGCCGCGACCTGCCCCGCGGGATCGTACGCAGCCACGAGCACACAGCCCGATGCAGCCGGAACCGCCCCGCCGAGGCGTCGTCACCGGCCAGCGGACCCTCCCCGAGCAGCGGCGACAGCGCCGTCTCATGCTCGCCGGGAGGGAACATGCGCGCCAGCGGCCGCAGCGCCTCCAGCCACGCCCAGGCCGGGGGCGCGCCGTCGGTCTCCGGGCAGCGGCCCACGGTCACGAGCCAGTCGCCGGGCTCCAGACGGTCGTGCAGCTGGGCGAGCAGCGCCGTCTTGCCGGCCCCCGGCTCCCCGGCGACCAGGGCGATTCTCGGGGTGCCCGCGAGCGCCTCGTCCGCGGCGCGGGTGAGCGCGGCCAGCTCGGCGGCCCGCCCCACGAACAGCGACCGCTGCGGGGCGATCTCGGGCACCGCCCGTACGGGAACCGCGCCGGTGTCGTGGCGGGCCACGGAGGCGTGCAGCACGTCCATGCGCTGCTGGAGTATGGCCTCCTCCAGCTCCACCAGGGCCGGTCCTGGATCGAGCCCGAGCTCGTCGATCAGCGTGTCGCGGGCTCTGCGCAGCGCGCCCAGCGCGTCGGCCTGCCGGTTGCCGCCCCACAGGGCCAGCGCGAGCAGCCGCCAGCCCTCCTCGCGCAGCGGCTGCCGCCGCGTCAGCACCTCGGCGGCGGGCACGGCGTCGGCGATCGGGGCGGATCTGAGCATCGTGGCCACGAGAAGCTCGCCGGCGCCGAGCTTCAGCTCCTCCAGCCTGGCCGCCTCGGCGACGGCCCACTCCTCGTCGGCCATCTCGGCGTACGCGTCCCCGCGCCACAGGGCGAGGGACTCCTCCAGCAGGGTCCTCGCGTGGGCCGGCTTGTCGTGGTGGTGCTCGCGGGCCTCGCGGACGAGCCGCTCGAACCGCCAGGCGTCCACCGCGTCGTCGGCCAGCCGGATCGCGTAGCCGGGGGCGGCGCTGACCAGCACGCGGGCCGGGGCACGCGGCGGCCGATCGGGCTCGAGCGCGCGGCGCAGGTTGGAGATGTACGACTGGAGTGCCGCGATGGCCTGGGGCGGCGGTTCGCCCTGCCACAGGTCGTCGATGAGCCGGTCGACGGAGACCACGTCTCCCCTGGCCGCCACGAGCCGGCCGACGATGGCGCGCTGCCGCGCTCCGCGAAGCGGGACGGCGGAGCCGTCGACGGCGGCCTGAATGGGACCGAGCACCCCGATGCGGATCACCGGACGATCCTGGACCGATCCAACGGGAAGCCGGATAAGTCCCGTCTCGGAACCTCGATGAGCACGCGCACATCGTAGATCCCGACAGGCTCTTGACGCTACGTGCAGATAACCCAGTACGGCGCCTTGTCAGGTGAATTGCGCGCGACTTGGGCGCGACTCATTCGACTTGGGCGGAGATCACGAGTCGTACCCAAGCTTCCGCCAAGTGGTGATCCCTAGCGTTTTCTCCGGTCCCCCGTCCGGACGCCCACTACGGGACATCGGAAGGAAACACAGTGTCCAAGATCAAGATCGACGACCTCGCGGCCGTCGGCCCCGAGCTGGACGAGGGCGACCTCCGCCTCGCCGGCGGGGGGCCGAGGTACGAGTGCGGGCAGCACTAGGAGACGGCCATGCTGCTTGAGGCGCTCGAGACCCTGCGCGCCGTGGCGGACATGGAGCCGCCGCAGGCCCAGGAGCGGCTGAAGGACCTGCGGGAACGCCATCCCCATACGCGGTTCCGGCTGCTGAGGCAGCGGGCGGAGTACGACGGCTCGCCGCACTACGATCTGCTGATCACCACGCCGGGCGAGGGCACGGTCTCGCTGTCCTGGCGTCCGGACGGGGCGTCGCCGCTGCGCAACGTGCACCGCGCGGGCGAGCCGGCGGTCCTGCGCGTCAACGGCATCACCGTGCCGATCTCGGATGTCGTGGCCCGATCGGGCTTCCTATGGGAGGACACCAGGCTGATGAACCGGCTGATCTCTTCGGCCCTGCTGCAACAGGACCTGCGGGAGTCGCCGGTCGAACTCGCGGACGGCGAGCTGCGGGAGGCAGCGGACGCCTTCCTCCGCGCCCGGGGCCTGCTGACCGCGGCGCAGGCCAGGGAGTGGATGGAGCGGCGCTCGATGACGACGCGCGACCTGGAGGAGGTCGTCGCGGGCGAGGCCGCGGCCGAGCGCATCCGCCGCCGGGTGACCGAGGGGCGGGTTGAGCGGTATTTCGACGAGCATCGCGACGAGTTCGGCACGGCCAGGATCGCCCGGCTGACGTTCCCGGACGCCGCAGCGGCCCGCCGGGCCTCCGAGAGGCTCGCCGATTCCGCGGAAGCACTCGACGTCTTCTACCCCCTGGCCGAGGCGGGGGAGGCGAGGCTGGTGATCGAGGAGGTGCCGCTCGCCGACCTCCAGAAGCCGGCGCCCGACGACGAACTGATCAGGGTGATCTCCGTCAGCTCCGCCGAGCTGGACGCGCCGACTCGCGGGCGTGTGGAGCAGCGGATCTTCGAGGAGTGGTTGGAGGAGCGGCGCCGTACCGCGCGGGTCGAATGGGTCTGGGGCACGGCGCGGCCGCCTGCTTGACTCTCCTTCCACGCCACGTCGAGGCACACATGAGGTGATATGCACCTCTTTAGGATGTTTGGAGTTGCTTGGGCGATTTGTCCTGAATTACTGTGCATCGGCACTCCCAACCTCCTATCTGTGCCGAAGAGGCTGTCATGGCGATGTCCGGAAATATCAGGAAAGGCTTGGCGGTGGTGGTAGCCGTCGTCCTCGCCTTGGCCATGGCGTCCCAGGCGGCCGCCGGCACCGCGGCCCAGCCCAAGCGGCCGAACATCATCTTCTTCCTCGTCGACGACATGTCAGCCGAGCTGCTCCAGTACATGGACACGGTCAAGAGCCTCGCCCACGACGGCACCTCGTTCACCGACTACTACGTGGCCGACTCGCTCTGCTGCCCGTCCCGGGCCACCATGTTCACCGGCCAGTTCCCCCACAACACCGGCGTGCGGACCAACCAGGGCTACGACCACGGCGGTTATCCGGCGTTCCAGAAGCATGAGGGCAGGACGTACGCCGTCTCCCTGCATCAAGCCGGATACCGTACGGGCTACCTGGGCAAGTACATCAACGAGTATCCCGCCGGCAACGGCTACAAGGTGCCGGTCGGCTGGGACGAGTGGCATGTGACCGCGGCCGGTGGATACAACGAGTACAAGTACCGGCTCACCCGCTACATCAAAGAGGAATCGGGCGCCAAGCGGCCGACCGATCCCTCCGGGGGCACGTACCTGGTGGACGAGCTGGGGCAGCGGGCAGTGGGCTTCATCGAGCGGTCCCGCAAGTACGCCCCCGGCGAGCCGTTCTTCCTCCAGGTCTCGCCCTTCTCGCCGCACAACAGGGTCAACGTCAAGCCCGGTGACACGGAGCCGCGCTTTCCGCCCGCGGAACGCGACCGGCCTAAGGACCGATTTCCTGGCGGGGAGTTCCCCCACGGCGACTGCGGCGGCGTCGACTGCGACAGCATCGACGTGACCGCCCTGCCCACGTTCAACGAGGACACCGCCGACAAGCCCTCCTGGGTACGGCGGGCGCCGATCGGCCCGAAGCTCGTCAAGCAGCTCCGCGAGGACTTCCGCGACCGGATCCGCATGGTGCAGTCGATCGACGACATGGTGGCCCGCGTCCTGTCGGCGTTGACCGAGCAGGAGAAGCAGAACACGTACGTCGTGTTCACCAGCGACAACGGCTTCCACCTCGGGCAGCACCGCCTGGTGCGCGGCAAGGCCACCGCCTACGACCAGGACGTACGGGTGCCGCTCATCGTCAGGCGTCCGGCCACGGGGCAGCACGGCGACCTCGTGACCAACGCCATCGCCCAGAACGTGGACCTGTTCGCGACCTTCCTCGACATGGCCGGCGTCGGCCAGGCGACGCGCGACAGCCGCGACGGTCGCAGCCTGCTGCCCCTCATCCAGGGCCAGAAGGTCGCCGGCTGGCGCGATGCGGCGCTGATCGAGCACGTCAAGCCGACCCCCAACGCGCCGGGCCAGCCCGACCCCGACGCGGACGCCCTCAAGAAGGGCAACTCCCGTCCGCCCACCTACAATGCCGTGCGCACCGCGGGCGAGCTCTATGTCGAGTACAAGGGCGATCCGAAGCCCGAGTACTACAACACCGTCACCGATCCACGCGAGGAGTCCAACGACCCCGGCAACGCCAGAACGGCCGACCTGAGCAAGGTCCTCGATGCGCTGAAGGGGTGCGGCAAGCCCGGCGCGGTGGACTGCTGGACAGCCGCCCACGTGCGCTCGTAGCCCGCCACCATGGAGGACGCGGCCGCCCTCGCGCGGGCTGAGGCTCTGGTCACGTTCAGCCCAGGTCGAGGCGGGCGAGTTCGGTGCGGGTGGTGACGCCGAGTTTGGGGAAGGCGCGGTACAGGTGGTGGCTGACCGTCTTGGGGCTGAGGAAGAGCTGGGCGGCGATCTCCCGGTTGGTGGCCCCCGTGGCGGCCAGGCGTACCACCTGCAGTTCCTGGGGTGAGAGCGAGGCGACCAGGTCGGGGGCGCCCTGGGCCACGGTCTCACCCGCCGCGCGCAGCTCGGCGCGGGCCCGCTCGGCCCATGGGCGGGCGCCGACGCGTTCGAAGGTCTCCAGTGCGGAGCGCAGGCGGGTGCGGGACTCGTTCTTCCGGCGGGCGCGGCGCAGCCACTCGCCGTAGAGCAGGTCGGTGCGGGCCCGTTCGTACGGTCGGTTCGCGTCGGCGTGTGACCGTGCGGCCTGCTCCCAATGCCGTTCCGCCTCGTGGTCGTCGTGGGCGAGGAGGGCACGGCAGCGATGCAGTACGGCGTCCGCCCACGGATGGCGGGCGGCCGTGGCCCAGGACTCGAAGCGGGCGAGCGGTTGTGCGGCGCGGGCGGGCCGGCCCAGCCGTACGGCGGCCTCGATCTGGTCGGGAGCGAAGTAGATGGGCATGATCTGGTGCCGGATCGGCCCGCGTGCGGCGGCGTCGAAGCGTTCCAGCGCGGCCTCGAAGCGGCCTTGGCCGAGATCCAGCAGGCCGAGCGCCCACTCGGCCCAGCCCACGATCGTCGCCACCGGATGGGCGGTGACGTGCGCGATCGTACGCTCGGCGAGCTCGCGGCAGTCCTGTTCCCGCCCCTGGACGGCGGCCACCATGGCCATGACGCTCTCGAAGTGCGCGACGCGGTGCGTCTGGCCGATGTCGGTGGCGAGCAGGCGTCCCTCGGTCGCGGTCGTGACGGCGTCGCGGAAGCGTCCGAGGTACATCTGGTGGATCGCCAGCACCGCCTGGGCGAGCGGCAGCAGCCCGATCATGCCGTCGGCCCGGCATTCCTCGATCACCGACTGGGCGATGCCGAGCCCGTTGTCGAAGTCGCCCGATATCCCGGCCAGCGAGCAGATACTGATCCTGAGGGCCGACATGCCGGAGGGAATCGCCCCGGCCACGGCGATGAGCTCGCGAAAAGGCGGGAGCGCCCGGTCCAGGTCGCCGGCCAGGAAGTCGGCCATCGCGCGGGCCGCCCGGACGAACCCGTCCAGCCCGTCCTCCGGTGTCAGCGGCAGGCCGGCGAGCCGCGCCGCGGACTCGGCGACGGCCGCCGGATCGCTGAGGTACCACGCGTTGCGCACCGCGTCGAGCAGGATGAGTGCCGCACCCTTCCGGTCCAGATCCGCGATGGAGGCGGCGCCGTCGAGGAGGATCCGGTGGGCGTCATGCACGGCGCCCCGGTCGAACGCGATCCGGCCGCGCAGGCCCGCGAGCCGGGCGAGGGTCAGCGGGTCGTCGGCGAGCCGACGCGTCTGATCGGCCAGGACCTGCGCGTGCTCCAGGGCGCCGGAGTCCGCTG